>CAKQBC010000012.1 GCA_934215995.1 uncultured Bacillus sp.
CGGGGCAGGCGTGAAACTGAGCATGATTTTCATTCTGTCATCCCAGCCGCAATTCGGGATCATGGGAACAGCCATCGGCATCGGCTGCGGAATTGTGGCGGTAACGTTTCTTCATTTTGCGACGATCGCCAAGCGCATCCAGCTTTCGCTCAATATAAAAAGCTACCTGATGATCCTGGCAGCGGCTTTCCTTGCAGGCGCAGCCGGAAAGATGCTGTATGCGAATCTGGAGCATTCACTTTCCCTATATCTATCGATCGGCTGTCTATGCATTACGTATGCTTTCATTCTGTTCGCTTCCCGCACCGTGACCAAGGCTGAAGTGATGAGCTTCTTCATGCCCGGCAGGAAAAAGTAACTTACTGGCTGTCTTTTAGGTCTACCCTGAAGATGCCTTTATCGAAACTGCAATAGGAGATGGAAGAGATGGATCCGTAGCCCCGAATCTCCAGCTCCTTAAGCAGCCATTCTTTTGTCGCGCCCAATTCTTTCAGATTATCATCGATGATTTCACCATCCAGGATCAAAGCCAGCGATAATGGGTTTTCTTTTGCGTCCTTCTTTTTGATGACAGACATCTTCCCCGATGTTTCCAGAATCGCATATTCAACGTCAGTCAGATTATAGACGCCCTGTTCCCTCAGCTGCATCGTTAAATCGTCAAAATTATATCGGAGCCGCCTCATCATTGTTTCGTCAATTTTACCTTTTGCAATGACGATCGAAGGCTTTCCTGTCAGTAAGAGTCGGAGTTTCCGGCTCTTAAAGGTAACATAAGCAAGGATAATCTGAACGATCGTCAATGTCATCATCGGGACAATTCCTGCTCGCAAAGGTGTTTCTGGATCTTCTATCACAAAAACGGCGATTTCCGCCAGCATGACATAAACAACTAAATCAAGAAGGCTCAGTTCCCCGATTTCCCTTTTTCCCATCAGGCGGAAGATGACCAAAATCAATACATACATTATTATTGTCCGACAAGAGGCAATCCACACTTCTTCCAACGGAACCCCTCCCTTCACGCTTTCTCTTTGTAGTATTCCTCACCTGGGATAATACATTACGCTTTTCCGATCGGTCGCGCTTTATTCATATTTTTCATCAAAGCCAAGTGTTCTAAACATATTGCGCATCTCATATGCTTGTACAAAGGATTGATTTTTAGAAAGGGGAAACCTTATGGAATCCAGAAAAATCAGTACCGCGATTGTGTACGGTACTTTCAGCATCTTTGTGATGGCTGTCATTTTCAGCCTGCTTTTTTCATTGCTTTTACGCTTCACCTCTTTGACGGAATCTTCGCTCTCTTACATAATTTTGATCCTTTCCTTCCTCTCCATCTTTATCGGGGGCATCATTTCCGGAGGAAAAGGGAAACGGCAAGGATGGCTGCTTGGGGGAGGCACCGGTCTCCTGTATACGATCATCATTCTGTTATTTCAATATTTGGGTTTCGACAGCCACTTCACAGCCAGGGAGTGGATCCAGTCCGGCTGTTATATACTCGTCGCTATGATGGGAGGGGTACTCGGAGTCAATATATCCGGAGGCAATGAAAAATGATGAATCATGTGCCCATTTTTGGGGGAGCGCACAAAAAAGGCAGCCAAGAATGAATCTTGGCTGCCTCTTTACTATTCATTAGACACCAGGAGTTCCTTTTTCAAGTACTTCCCTGATTGCTGCGCGGTCGTATGTAAGCCTGCTTCCATCTCCGCATTTGATGACAATCTTGTTTTCGTCGATTGCATCAACCATGCCGTGCAATCCGCCGATTGTCACAATCTTATCGCCTTTTTGCAATTCGTTCTGCATTTGAGCCACTGCTTTTTGACGTTTTTGTTGAGGACGGATCAATAAGAAGTAGAACAATACGAACATCAACAATAAAGGTCCGATTGTAGCCAACATTTCTGCCATTTATTTTCACTCCTTTCGAATCATATTATTATTTTGATAAAATCATCAGAAATTCTTCGCATTTGGCTTGTTGAAACCGTATTTTTCGAAAAATTCTTCTCTGAAGTCACCCAAGCGATCATCCATGATAGCCTGTCTGACTTGCTTCATTAAGTTTAACAGAAAATACAGGTTATGATAAGTGGTTAATCTTATTCCAAAAGTTTCTTCGCAACGAATCAGATGGCGGATATAGGCGCGGCTGTAGTTGCGGCATACATGGCAGCTGCAATTCGGGTCAAGCGGCCCGAAATCGCGTGCGTATTTCGCGTTCTTAACAACCAGCCTTCCTTCACTCGTCATCAATGTGCCGTTCCTTGCGATCCTTGTAGGAAGCACGCAGTCGAACATATCGACTCCCCTGATCGCCCCATCGACCAATGAATCCGGCGAACCCACGCCCATCAGGTAACGCGGCTTGTTGTCCGGCAGCAGCGGAGTTGTGAACTCTAGAACACGGTTCATGACGTCTTTAGGCTCCCCTACCGATAAACCGCCGATTGCGTAGCCAGGGAAATCCATAGACGTAAGGTCCTTCGCGCTCAGCTTGCGCAGCTCCTCGTATTCACCGCCTTGCACGATACCGAACAGGCCTTGGTCAGAAGGGCGTTCGTGTGCTTTAAGGCATCTTTCCGCCCATCTGGACGTTCTTTCAACCGACTTTTTCATATACTCGAAGGTTGCAGGATAAGGAGGGCACTCATCAAACGCCATCATAATATCCGAACCGAGCGCATTCTGGATTTCCATCGCTTTTTCCGGGGAAAGGAACAATTTATCGCCATTCAGATGGTTTCTGAAGTGGACCCCTTCTTCCTCGATTTTACGGAATTCGCTCAGGCTGAAGACCTGGAAGCCTCCTGAATCTGTCAGGATCGCCCGGTCCCAGTTCATGAACTTATGAAGCCCACCCGCTTCCTTGATGATTTCATGCCCCGGCCTTAGCCACAGATGGTATGTGTTGCTCAGGATAATGCCTGCACCCAGTTCCTTCAGGTCCTCCGGGGACATTGTCTTGACAGTCGCCAGTGTTCCTACCGGCATGAAGGCAGGCGTATCAAAAGAACCGTGAGGCGTATGTACGCGCCCAAGCCTTGCACCTGTCTGTTTACAAGTTTTGATTAATTCATATCGTATAGCTGTCAACTTGTTTTCTTCCTTTCTTGTTCCACCCTATTTAATCAGCATCGCATCGCCAAAGCTGAAGAATCGGTATTTCCTCTCCACAGCCTCTTTATACGCGTTCAGCACGTTTTCCCTGCCGGCCAGCGTACTGATCAGCATCATCAATGTTGATTTCGGCAAATGAAAGTTGGTGATCATCGCATCAATCGCCTTAAATTCATATCCAGGGTAAATAAAGATGTCTGTCCATCCGCTCTCCGCCTTGAACTCGCCGCCATGTTTCCCGGCGATTGTCTCAAGCGTCCTAGTAGATGTCGTCCCGACTGTGATGATTCGCCCGCCTTGTTTTTTCACAGAATTCAACAGTTCGGCCGTCCCTTCGCTCATTTGGTAATACTCTGCGTGCATATCATGTTCCTCCACCGAATCAGCGCTTACCGGCCTGAATGTCCCAAGCCCTACATGCAGCGTGATAAAGGCGATATGGACGCCCGAGCTTTTCAGCTCATCCAGTAATCTTTCCGTGAAATGGAGGCCTGCGGTCGGGGCTGCAGCCGAGCCTCTTTCCCTAGCATACACCGTTTGGTAGCGGTCCTTCTCCTCCAATTGCTCCTTAATATACGGAGGGAGCGGCATCGTGCCCAGCTCATCAAGCACTTCATAAAAAATACCGTCATAGCTGAATTTCACGATTCTTCCGCCCTGCTCAAGCTCATCGAGGCAGACAGCCGTCAGCTTTCCATCCCCGAACGTCACGGTTGTCCCTTTCTTAACCCGTTTCGCAGGTTTCACCAGGACTTCCCATACATCATCTTCTGTTTGCTTAAGCAGAAGCATTTCAACTTTAGCACCGGTATCTTCCTTTATACCGAATAACCTGGCAGGAAGCACCTTCGTATCATTCAGGACGAGGCAATCTCCCGGTTTAATATATTCTGAAATATCCTTAAAAACCTTATCTTCCGTTTCCCCTGTTTCTTTATCAAGAACCATCAGCCTGCTTTCTTCCCTGTTTAGAAGAGGCGTTTGGGCTATGAGTTCTTCCGGTAAATGGAAGTCAAATAAATCGACCTTCAACGTTGTCACATCCTGTTATAAAAATATCCCTAACGGATTTGTTTCCCGGCAAATTCCCGGGTTATCTGAATTTCCCTATAATAAAGGAAATCAGCGATAAAAGCACGCTTATTATTATACAGGTTACGATCGGAAAGTAAAAAGTAGCGTTCTCTTTTTTTATGACGATGTCCCCCGGCAGCCTGCCGAGTTTAATGAATTGCATCAGAAAACCGATTACCAGCAGCGCTCCGCCCGCAATCATCAACAATTTCGGCAGGGAATTCACGGCATCTGCACCTCCATGCCGAAATGTTCATAGGCAAGCGGAGTTGCCACTCTCCCGCGGGGCGTCCTTTGCAGAAAGCCAATTTGAAGAAGATACGGCTCATAGACATCCTCAATCGTTGTCGACTCTTCCCCGATGCTTGCAGCAACTGTCTCGACACCGACAGGGCCTCCCCTGAATTTCTCAATGATTCCTTTAAGCAGCTTGTGGTCTATATGGTCCAGCCCCAGGCGGTCGACCTGCATCAGGCCTAATGAATAGTTTGCCAGTTCGATTGTTATATCCCCGTTTCCCTTCACCTGGGCAAAATCCCGGACGCGCCGCAGCAGCCTGTTGGCGATCCTCGGTGTTCCCCTTGAACGCCGCGCCAGTTCTTCAGCGGCCATTTCATCTAGCCCGGTCTGGAGGATTTGTGATGTACGGATGATAATATCCTTCAATTGCTCCGGCGTATAATATTCAAGCCGGGACAAAACGCCAAAACGGTCACGCAAAGGCGCCGATAATGCTCCTGCCCTTGTCGTCGCGCCCACAAGTGTGAAAGGAGGCAAATCAAGCCGCACACTGCGGGCTTGCGGTCCTTTACCGATCACAATATCCAGGCAGTAATCCTCCATCGCCGGATACAGGACCTCTTCGACCGTTCTCGGCAGCCTGTGGATCTCATCAATGAACAGCACATCGCCGGGCTCAAGCGCCGTAAGGATGGCAGCGAGATCCCCGGGCCGTTCGATCGCAGGCCCTGATGTTGTGCGGATGTTTACGCCCATTTCATTGGCTATGATAGTGGCAAGGGTTGTTTTCCCCAAGCCCGGCGGCCCATAAAGCAGTACATGGTCAAGCGTTTCCTGCCTCATTTTCGCCGCTTCAATGAACACCTGCAGGTTTTCTTTGACCTTGCTTTGACCGATATAATGCTTCAGTTCCTGGGGTCTCAGCGTTTGTTCAAACGACAATTCTTCCGATAATTCCTCCGATTGGACAATCCGGTCCTCCATATGGGCCACCTCCTATTTTAACAGCAGCTGAAGAGCCATTTTGATGTATTCTTCCGTTGTTTTGTGTTCTTTCTCCAGAACCTTTCCGGCCTTTTGGATCTCCCTTTCGGAATAGCCGAGCGCACGCAGTGCTTCCAGCGCCTCTTCCAGTTGTTCATGGTCAGGAAGCTTTGCGACCTCTTTGTCGCTTGTAAACAAATCCGGGAAATAATCCGGCACAATGTTTTCGAGCTTCCCCTTCAGGTCAAGGATCATTTGCCTTGCTGTCTTCTTGCCGACTCCCGGGAACTTGACAAGGAATTTCTCGTCTTCCTGTTCGATTGCCTGTACGACCTGTTCAACCTGGCCGGAACCAAGAATGGCAAGCGCTCCCTTCGGCCCGATTCCCGTCACGTCCAGAAGCTTCTCAAACAGGTTCTTTTCCTCCTGCTTGCTGAACCCATACAAAGCGATGATGTCTTCTCTCACATAATAGTAAGTGAAGAGCTTCCTTTCCTCGCCTTTTATAAAAACAAAAGGATTCGGTGTCATGATGCGATACCCGATTCCCCCATTATCAATTACAATATAGTGCGGACCGACAAACTCGACCGTCCCTTTAATATAATCGTACAATGTCCTTCTCTCCTATCTTTTGCTGTAAATCATTGTATCACAGTTTACAGCATAAGTTGAGAGAAAGCATAAAACAGCCCCCTGCCGCCTGGCCCCTGTTCCTATGCGCATTGGACAGCCCCAACCAAAAGAACCGGATTTCCAAAGGGGAATCCGGGGGTATCAATCAATCCATATATTCCTTAAAAACTTCCAGGACCTCCTGGTAGTGTTTTTTATTCTTTACAGGTATGCCTTCAACGAGTTCATTATGCTTCTTTGTCTCAAGCATATCGACATCGATCTGGAAGAAAGAGTGGATAATATCCGAACCCATCGGCTTGCCGTTATAGATCGACAGCGTACCATCTTCAGAGATGCCGAAATAGCCGTTCATCTTAAGCAGCGGGGAGATATCATTTATGAACCTTTGAAAAACAAGTTCCTTCTCATTCTTTATGACGAGCGACCAATCACTGTATTCAGCAATGATTTCTTCTGCACGCTCCGCTTCTTCTATACTGACTTCCTCGCTGATTTCGCCATCCAAATAGATGCTTTGCAGAATCACCCTTCTGATTTGGCTTGCAGATCCTGTCTCCGCCCATCCAAAAGCGGACATCAGAAGCACAGCTGCAAACAGGATGAGCATCCACGGATTGCCGTATGCTTTATGTCCGGCCATATGAACCACCTCCTGGGTCAACTTACCCCTTATCTACAGTCTTCCCATCAGCGGCTTTTTTATCCAAGGGCTTTGGAATTTATCATACAGCAGGCACACTGGAAGGCGAAACAGTAAGTGACCTGGCAATAGTTTCAGGAAAATGCATGGCTACCTCATGCTGCTGATATCCTCATACAGCCGGAAACGCCTTTTTGCATTCTCAACCGAAAGCTTCCAGACAGGATGAAGGCTTCCCTGCGAAAACTCATCATCCCGCGCCAACCGGTTCCATTCTCTGAAAATATCTGTCGGATACGTCAATGCGTACATGAATCCTTTGTTTCTTTTATACCGATTGATCTGGTCATGTGCAAACAATGACCGGCTGCCGCTTATGTGAGGCATGATCCGGTTCGCATACTGAAGATAATCTGTGATCGGCGGGGACTTCGCAATCAGGTCGAAATCGATCAAATACAGAGAGCCGCTCTTCTTCCTGAAAAAGTTATGGTCCGCCACATCGCCATGGACAATGCACTGCCGTTCATCATAGAATTCCCGTTCATTTCTCTTCAGCCCCTTAAGGGACACTTTCCCCCATTGCACCCAGCTCTTTGCAAAATCCTCCGGCATATACTTTCTGATAAGGGGAAGGTTACCTTGGAACTCATCCAATCTCTCTTCCCACTTTCTCACTTGGTCGAAGGTTGAAACAGGCAACGATTTATAGAATTTAGAAGTAGCCTTGTGAAATTTCTCAAGCAGATCGAGACCTTCCATCCTTTCGGAAAAGGAATCGTACGTAAACGAACGGCTGCTTCCGGACAAATACTCTATGAAGGCATACGTATCCCCTCCATATTTGAAGGCAGGGATTTCATCGATGAACCTGTATGTTTCATCGAAACCGTTGCGGAATAAATTTCTCGTTAAGCTAGCCTGGGACTGGAGCCTCTTATTGCTCCCGAATCCCTTCACCAAAAACTTTCCGTTGTCTGTCTGGACAATAAAGACGTTGCTTCTCAGTTTCTCGATTCTTCTTAACCGATATCCGGCTTCTTCTAAACTTGTTTTCATAAGGATGCGGATATCGGAATTCCTATTACTCATTGCCCTCTTCAGCTGAATCAGGAATGTCGAACGCTCCGGCGGAAGATTGTTCCGGATGTTCTGAAGGCGCTCTGTCAGCCTGCCCATAGCCATCCTGCAACGGTGCGGATGACCTCATGTCGGCATTCGAATATGACTGTTGTCCGGACGTTCCTTGGGAAGATTGGGGCATTTGCTGGTATTGGCCGTACATGTGCTGGTAGGCTGTCCCCTGGTCCATAGACTGCTGTCCGGCCATCGGCTGCTGCATCATCATCTGCTGCCCGTCAGCCATCGATGGCTGCATCATCATTTGCTGACCTCCCGACATTGCCTGCTGCCCCATCGGCTGATATGGATAATAAGCCATCGGCTGCTGGACATACTGCTGCCCATAAGGGGAGGCATATGCCTGCGGAACCTGCTGCATGGCCTGCGATTGCGAATGCATCATATATCCCTGCTGGTTCATCGTATAAGAAGGCATTTGGCCATATTGCTCCTGCATCGCCGGGGTTTCATCATCGCAGCCGCAATCATCCTGATCATTCATCGTTTGCTGCATTTGCTGCATCTGCCCATATCCGTACTGGCTCTTTTGTGTCCCTACAAACATGCTCGTGCTTGAAGACTCCATCCCCATGTGTGAGGAGGATTCGAAATGGTGGCCCATCCCATGCGGTGAAACGAATTGGCCTCCCTGCACATATCCTGGCATGAACGGGGCTCCGTATCCCGGATACATCTGCTGGACAGGCGCTTGCATATAAGGGCTGTGCTGATAGTGTCCTGTATGGTGGTGAGACGATGAATCGGATGATTCATGCATATGCATACCGCCTTCATGCATCGGCTGCACCGCCATGTACGGATAGGCGATCGGCGGACAATATGCCTGCACCGGATAGAACGGCGGACAAAAACCTGCACCCGGCATCATCGGTGTCATCGGCATGCACGGCTCTTCGCAAAATAAATATTGAGGCTGCTCCTGCGTCACCGGTGCAGGCTGGATGTATTGCGGCTGCTGAACCACCTGGGCAGGCTGAACGGCTTCCGGTACACTTGCCGGGCTTTTTACATTCATGTTCGCCATATTGACCATATAGTAATTATGGATATCAACTTCAGGAATTACTGGCTGTTGGACCGCCGGTGCAGGCTGGATTTGCTGATAAATGGGCATTTCCTTTACAGGCTGGATTTTCGGCTGTACGGGTGCCGGCATCTGAATCGGCTTTTCCTTGACGGTTTGGGCTTGAGGCTGTACTTGCGGCTGTGCAATCGGCTTTTCCTTCACCTGCTGCTGCATTCCCTGTATAGGCATCTCTTTTTTACTTCCGATCTGTATATTCCCCTGCTTTCCGCTCCCTGTTCCGGGAATTTTTATCTTCATTCCCGGCATAATCATATCCGGATTGCTTAATTGCGAATTCATTTTTTTTAACTCATCAAAAGAGACACCATACTTCTTCGCAAGATTCCAAAGTGTGTCTCCTTTTTGGACAATGTGTATTTTCACGCTGCTTCCCTCCTATGCAAATGTCCATATATACTATGAAAAATTAGGCAAATTGCTAATCATTTTCATGAGAAGTTATGCTTGCGCCATTCAAATTATGCTTGGATGCCGCAACTTTGCATAGGATTGATTGATATTCAATTTTTCGTGGAATTCATTTTTAGCAAGAAGATGCTTGCCGGGCAGTTCATAAAAAAGAATGGTCACCTCGTATGGGACCATTCCTCCGCTTCTTCTTCTATATACCGTTTCAGATTTTCAAACTGCTCTTCGTACATATATTTCAAAGTCCAGCCGAACAATTTAGTGGATGCCTTATATAAGATATTGCTTGGGACTAAGCTTGCCTCCATAACAAGCCGCGTCCCGTCAGCTTCCCTGGATAAAAAATACTTGGTTATGCTTGTTCCTTCTTTTGTGTTTGACTCCACGACCACCTTGTACGGCGCATCATGCTCCACCAGAACCGCATCGACTGTATACATTTTTTTATCTATGATCTGCACAGACTTAAATGCCGTTCCTGGTACATTGGACTTCCTGTCGCTTTCTTTCTCATAAAGATTATCTATGAACAAAGTGTTCCATAATTTGATTTTCTCATCATTATCAACATACTCAAACACAAGATCGATCGGAGCGTAAATTACATCCTCATACCGATACACAAGCATCTCTTTCATATCCGTTCCCTACCCCTTCAAAAATCAATTATTTCAATCATAAAGGACAGGGATTGTTTTGACAATTTAAAAAACTGAAAAATGGATAAATACCTTAAGCAAGGCCTCATCAGGGAAGCTCGAGCATCCGGTTGATCGCTTTCACCGCCTGCTCCGAAATCGCTTCATCAACTTCCACCACATTGACCGGCTGCCCATCCAATATACTCTCCAGGCTCCAGAGCAAATGCCTGGCATCAATCCTGTTCATCGTCAGGCACGGGCACATATATGGATTTAGTGATATGATTTTCTTGTCCGGGTGGCGGGAAATCAAACGGTTGACCAGATTCATCTCTGTACCGACCGCCCACTCGCTTCCCGGCTCCGCCGCTTCGATCGTATCAATGATATACTTTGTGCTTCCATTGTAATCAGACAGCTGAACCACTTCATGGGTACACTCCGGATGGACAAGCACATTCATATTCGGATGGTTTTTCCTGACCTGTTCAATGTTCTTGACAGTGAAATTTTCATGTACGGAACAATGGCCCTTCCATAAAATCATTTTGCACTCATCCAAGTTCCCCTCGTACACAAGTTTGGCGGCGATCGGATCCCAAACAGCCATCTGCTCAAGCCCAATGCCAAGATCGGAACCTGTATTCCTTCCCAGATGCTGATCAGGCAAAAACAGGATCCTTTCTTTTTGCCCAAATGCCCATTTAAGCATCGTATGGGCATTCGAAGACGTCACAGTCGCTCCGTTGTTGCGCCCGACAAAAGCCTTAATGTCGGCTGTCGAATTTACGTATGTCAATGGGATAATGGTGTCCCCGAACAACTCCTGCAGCCTTTCCCAGGCCGTTTCCGTTTGGTTGATGTCTGCCATGTCAGCCATTGAACAGCCGGCACGCATATCCGGCAAAAGGACTTTCTGCCGGCGGGCTGTCAGAATGTCTGCTGTTTCAGCCATAAAATGAACGCCGCAAAACACCAAATAGGATGCCTGGCTCTGCCTGGCGGACACTTGGGCGAGCTGCAGGGAGTCGCCGGTGCTGTCACAATGCTGTATGACTTCTTCCCTTTGGTAGTGATGCCCCGGCATAAAAAGATTTTCCCCGAGTGCTTCTTTCGCTTTGCGGATTCTATCATGGACATCCTGTTCTTCCATCAGGCTATATTTATCCGGCAGCAGAGCCTTTTGTAAAATGCTTTCAACCGTACTCATTCCCTGGTCCCCTTTCATTATTTCAGAATCAGAACTTTCGCGCTTATATCAAGAGCCTTTGCCGAATGCGTCATGCAGCCGAGCGATATATAATCCACGCCTGTGTCTCTGTATTCCTCCAGTCTCCCAAGTGTGATTCCCCCTGAAGCTTCCGTTACGATGCCGGGAGGGACCAATTCCACAAGCCGCTTTATTTCTTCAGGCGTGCAGTTGTCGAACATGATGATGTCCGCCCCGGCATTCACGGCTTCAAGCACTTGTTCCGGCGTTGATGTTTCAACCTCTATTTTGACCATATGGCCGGACTTGTCTTTGGCAAGCCCGATTGCTTCCGCAATGCTTCCGATGAAGTCTATGTGGTTGTCCTTGATCATGATTCCGTCATACAGTCCGAACCTGTGATTGCTTGCCCCGCCGCAAGCGGCAGCATATTTTTCAAGCATTCTAAGGCCCGGTGTCGTCTTCCTTGTATCGCACACTTTCGTCTTCGTGCCAGCGACTATTTGTGCCGCCTTATGCGCCTGGGTGGCAATTCCGCTCATGCGCTGCACAAGGTTCAGGATCACCCTCTCCCCCATCAGAAGAGCGGAGATGCATCCCTTTATCTCAGCGAGGACTGTCCCTTTCGCGAACGCTTCCCCATCCTTTACATACATGGCGATTTCAGCCTTTTCGTCAAGCATCCGAAAGCCGGCCTCAATGACAGGCTTCCCTGAAAAAACGCCTTCCTCTTTTGCAATGAACCGGAAGCTCCCCAGTTCTTCGCCGCAAAATAAACTTGCTGTCGTTGCATCCCTTTCCCCTATATCTTCAATAAAAAATGCCTGCAGCATTTCCTTTAGCTTCAATTTGTTCATATGCCAAGTATCCCTTCCGATTTTCTTTGTCAATCATGATTGACGCCCTCTCCCAGCTTTCGGCTTCACAACTGTAATCGCTCCGGATATGCCCGCCCCTGCTTTCTTTTCTCCATAAAGCCGAGTGGGCAATGCTTCCGGCAACGAGCAGCATGAACACTGTTTGCGTTTCTGATACGGACAAATCTTTGAAGGACATTGTCAACAGATCGGCCGGATTCCATTGCTCAAGCCAATCCGCCAAGCCGGCAAGCCCACCTTCTTCCCTGACAATGCCTGCTGCCTTCCAGAGCCGTGCCCTCAGTTCATCCTGGCCTGGCAACTGTATCGCCTTCAGGCTGTTCAGCATGCGGATGTTTTTCGGCCTCCCTTTCGGCAAGGGGAGAACGCCAAGGAAAAGGCCCAGCTCTTTCCCGAAGATGATGCCTTCCAGAAGGGAGTTGCTTGCCAGCCGATTGGCTCCGTGCACACCTGTACACGCCGCCTCCCCGACAGCGAACAGCCCGGGTACAGATGTCCTGCCCTTTCTGTCCACTTCAATGCCACCCATCATAAAATGGCTGGCGGGTGCCACGGGGATCCTTCCGTCAGCCAGTGATATGCCATTTGCTTTGCATAGCGTACTGATTGTCGGAAATCGGGATTCGAAATCTTTAATAAGCTTTATATCAAGATAAATTGTGGAGCCTACAGATAGATGGCGGTCTACCTCCGCAGCCACAACATGGCGCGGCGCCAGGTCACGCAGCGGATGGACACCTTCCATGACCGGTGTGCCCCGCTCATCAACCAGCCTCCCTCCTTCTCCCCTGGTCGCTTCGGAGATCAGGCCCTTAATAACACCGTTCACATAGAGGCCCGTCGGATGAAATTGGATGAACTCCATATCCCGAAGCTTTGCCCCTGCTTTCAGCGCAAGCGCATATCCGTCTCCGGTCGCATTCTTTCCGTTTGTGCTGTATGGATACAGCTGCCCGCAGCCTCCTGTCGCTATAACTGTGAATGGGGAGAAGTATGCCCGCAGGGAACCTTCTCCATTTTTGGCAAGCACCCCGATGCACTCCCCCGTAACCGATAAGAGAAGCTCAATAGCAGTCTCATTCTCTCTTATTTCAATATCGGCTTCCCTTATTCTTTCCAGGAGATGCTCGACCAGCTGCCTTCCGGTCGCATCTCCTCCGCTATGCAGGATTCTCCTTTCACTGTGGGCTCCTTCGAGTCCGTATAATAGCCGCCCGTGTCCGTCCCGGTCGAAAAACATTCCTTTCCCTATTAATTCATCAATTGCGGCCGCTCCGTTTTCCGCCAGAAACTGGACCATATCCCGTTCATTATGACGGCTCCCAGCTTCCATCGTATCCTTTACATGGCCTGCTGCAGAATCGTAAGGGGCATGGGCCGCAGCGATTCCCCCTTGCGCCAGATATGTATTGCTGCTTCTAGCAGCTGTTTTTGTAAGTATGGTGACCTTCCTTGTTTTACTCGCATACAGCGCCGTTTGCAGGGCCGCCACACCGCTTCCGATAATCAGAACATCGCTTGTGAAAGTTTTCATTTTTATCCTCCTGTTTTTACAGGTGTCTTGACACATATGTTTACACAAACTTACACTAGAAGCAAGAGATTTTTCCTAAGATTCGGAATCACCCCTCACAATCCATCCCGATAAAAATTGAAAACAAGGAGACCATCCATATGAAGTATTTTGATTTTGCAGCCACATCCCCAATCAGCAAAACTGTTGCCGATGCATTTATCGATGCCTCCATTTCATGCTACGGCAACGCCGAAAGCCTGCATGATGAAGGTTCAAAAGCGAAGAAAATCCTTGAGTATTCCCGTTCCGCCATCGCAGACCTGCTTTCTGTCGACAGCCGCTCGGTCATTTTTACAAGCGGCGGGACCGAAAGCAACATGCTCGCCATCTCAACCTTGCTGCATAATGCAGGGAAACGGAAAAAGCATGTGATTGTCTCGGGGATTGAGCATCCTTCTGTTGACTACCTGCTCCATAAGCTGCATGATGAACACGAAATTGAACTTGAGTATCTTCCCCACCGGGCAGATGCAGGCTTTTGTGAAGAAGCCCTTGCCGGCATGATCAGGCCTGACACTGCCCTTGTCGTCCTTCAGCACGCCAACTCGGAGACAGGAGCCTTGCAGAACATCGGAAAGGCAGCAGAAATCATTAAACATACCACCGCCTGCCTGCATGTGGATTGCGTGCAATCTTTCGGTAAGATGGATATATCCCCGATCGCGGCTGTTGCCGACAGCTTAGCCATATCAAGCCATAAGATCAGGGGCCCGAAAGGCATAGGGGCATGCATCTTCCCAAATATCCGGTACCTCGCCCCCCTGTTTCATTCTGTCACGCATGAATTTGGTTTCCGCAGCGGCACTGCCAATGTTCCTGGCGTTTATGCATTTGCCGTCGCCGCAAAGGAAATGATGAAAGAATGGAAAGCAGAATGGGAGAGGATCAGCAGCTTGCGCCGCGATATCATCCTGTCACTGGAACGGAACGGCATTCAATTTGAAACGGCAGCCGGAAAGGAAGGAATGCAGCTTCCGCATATCATGGCTTTGCTGTTAAGTAACATCCAGGGCCAATATGTTATGATGGAATTGAACAGGAGAGGCTATTCCATTTCAACAGGAAGTGCCTGCCAAGCAGGGATGCAGGCACCTTCCCGGACAATGATCGCCATCGGGAAAACGCCTGACGAGGCGAAGAGCTACATACGGATTTCATTAGGGAATGAACATAGCTCCGCTGATTGTGAAAATTTGGTCCAGGTTTTATCTGAAATCATAAAGCCTGTCCAGGATAAAGGAGTTGCAATTTAATCTTATGAACAGAACAGAAAAATTATATGGAGAGGAACGCAGGATGAAAATCCTTGAACTCCTGCAGAACAGCCAGGCGCCCATAACAGGCTCGGAGCTGTCGCGCCTGACGAATGTAAGCAGGCAGGTCATCGTCGGGGATATTACGCTTTTAAAAGCAATGAACGAACCGATCATCGCAACAAGCCAGGGCTATTTATATATGAATACAGGTGAAAACAAACATACTTGCGAGCGAATCATCGCCTGCCGCCACACCCCTGAAATGACAGAGGCGGAACTGAACCTGATTGTCGACAGCGGCGTCACCGTGAAGGATGTGAAAGTGGAACATCCTGTATATGGGGATTTGACAGCCTCCATTATGGTCAGCAACCGCAGGCAGGTCAAACAGTTCCTTGACAGAATCGAGGCGACCGGCGCTTCCCTTTTATCAGAGCTTACAGGCGGCATGCATCTCCATACCATATCTGCTGCGACTGAGGCCCAGCTGGATGAGGCCGTTGAAGCCCTTAAAAATGAGGGATTCCTTGCGATGGAAAATGAATGAAACATCACCGGGACATAGAAAGGCTGCCCCCATTAGATTGGAGGCAGCCTTTCCTCATGCCGCACTTCGTTTTCTGTCAGCCTCTTTGCTTTTGGAAAAATGGACCCATGCGGCATTAAGCAGCAGCAAAATGCATGAAGTCATAAATACATACGGGATTCCATATGTGCTTGCGATTTGCGCCCCCATCAATGGTCCTGCGACACTACCGATATGAAGGGCAGTCTGATTATATCCGAATGCCTTCCCAGTGAATTCGGCAGGGATTATTTTTTTCAAATACGTGTTGATCGCAGGCAGCAAGCCTCCCAGGCCGAATCCCAGCAAGAAGCGAATGACGATCAGCTGCGCTACGTCCGAAGCCAGTACATGCATCGCAAATACGATGGCTGCAAAGATCAGGCACCGGACCAAAACACGTTCCGGCCCGATTTTATCGCTCAGCTTTCCAAGCATCGGGGCTGCGATGATGTTTGACACCCCGGAAGCTGCTGTCACTATGCCTGCCAGCAGTGCGACATATTCTGTCGGGCCGGACAGGTCTCCTACATACAGCGTGATGAATGGCTGAATCGACATGATTGCCGATTGCAGGAGAAAGGAAGTGACAAAAATGCTGATCGTCAGTTTAAGGACCATTTTGTTCCGTACAGGCGGCCCTGTTTGCTCCACCTTAGCTTTCTTTGCCTGTTGGAAATTTTCTTTAACAAACAAAGTGATAATAAAGGTGATCACTAAGATGATCCCCGTAATCCAAAAAACATGGCGAAGACCGATCGTATCCCCGAGGAAGCCCCCAAGTACAGGCCCGATCAGCGTCCCGCTGACGCCGCCGGTTGATAATATCCCAAGCGCCTTTCCGCTTTCATTGCCGGGTGTCTGGGATGCCACAAGGATAATCGAGGCAGGGATGAATCCGGATACGGCACCCATCAGGAGCCGCAGGCCGACAAGCTGATATGTATCCTGCACAAAGCCCATTAGGATCATAATGACAGCCATGCCAAGACTAGCCCTGATCAGCATCGGTTTCCGCCCGTACTTGTCGGCAAGCTTCCCCCAGATCGGAGAAAAGATGGCCGCAGTCACAAATGTGCTGCTGAATGCAAGGGACGACCAAAGCTCCACCTGGTCATGCTCGCCAAGAAGCTGTACATAGAGCGGCAAAAACGGAATGACAAGATTCATCCCGGCTGCCGTAAAGAAACATCCGATCCAGCAAATATATAAATTTCGTTTCCATACTGCCACATTGATGCCTTCTTTCTATACTAAGTAATCGTCAGGCAATACCAACCCATCTATATGCCTTGCTTTACTGTTGCATACCTCGAGCCGAGGCGTTCTAAACCTCCACTCGCTTTGCAGGGAAAAAGCCCGGGTGTAAGGCCCCGGGCATGTACAGTCAGCCTACTTTCCCTGATTTGCGGAAACGAGGCCCCTGATTGAAAAGCTGCGATAGCTGCCAAGCACGGACACGGAGCAGCCAAGAGCCTGCAGCTCCTGGATCGCCCCCGGAATGAGAATGCCATCCATCGCCATCTCTATATCCACAATGAAAAAGTAATTGCCGAGCCCTGTTTTCATCGGGCGCGATTCGATTTTCGACAAATCGAGCTTTCTCCAGGAAAAAGCGGATAAGACCTGATGGAGCACGCCCGGATGGTTATCCGGCAGTTCAATCATCAAAGTTGTTTTCCTTTGGTTTTCCGCTGCATCGGTATCCGGGAAAGGGATATCCTTTTTGCTGACCACAATGAATCTCGTCGTATTGTGGCTGTAGTCATGGATATTTTGCCTTGCGATTTCCAAACCGTATTCGGCACCTGCCAGTTCACTTGCAATCGCGCCGATAAGCTGATCCGGGTTGTTTTTCACATATTCAGCAGCGGCTGCGGTCGATGTGACATTTTCACAAGGAACTCCCTTTAGCTCCTTATGGAGAAATTTATGGCACTGGGCAATCGCATGGGAATGCGAATACACAGTCCTGACTTCTTTCCAACGGTCTTTATGGTCCGGGTGGACCATAAAATGCTGCTGTATGGGCGTGTTCACTTCACCGACAATCGGGAGCTTCACTTCATGCACCAAATAGTCTACCGTAATCGTAACCGACCCTTCCAGGGCATTTTCCAGGGGCACAAGCGCTGCATCCGCTTCATCGGCGAGCACTGCATCCAGGCATTCCGGAATCGTCATTTTAGGCTCAAGCACTTCGTTCGGAAAGGTCTTTGCAGCCGTAAAGTGATTGAACGTTGCAAATGGCCCCAAGTATACTATTTTCATTCTGCCAACAGCTCCCCTTGCTCTTTAAACTTTGCATGAAACCGGCCTTTATCGACAGCCAGATTATGCACAATTGATCCCACTTATAACCAGACAGAAAATAAGACTGGTTCAATTTTCACTTATTGCTCTATGGTAGGTTATTTTTCCGAATTTTTCAACATTTTAAATTGAAGCCATGCACAATCCCAAAAAAGAAAAGACAGCTTTTCAGCTGTCTTCAGACTGTTGACAAACGCTCGCATTCTTCGTTGCTTGCCCGGCTCGACTGACAAACGTTTTCAATCAGTCTGATG
>CAKQBC010000013.1 GCA_934215995.1 uncultured Bacillus sp.
GTACAATGTCACGGTCTGGATCGGATTCAACTGGAAGAACGTCCGGGCTGACAGTTCATAGCTTAGCTCGCCCAATTGCTCGTTGATGATTTCCTCCCCGGCCAGGTGGATTGTTTTGTCTCCGAAAATCAGGCTTGTGCTTTGGTTGTTGACGTTTTGCACAATCGATTTCACTTCAGGGTGCTTGGCCATGATCATCTCGATCAGCTGCTTTTTCTTTGGAAGCTTTTCGGAAATCGTTACGATCACAACCTGCACTTCCCCTGTCGCAAAGCCGGCACGGACGACAACTGTTCGGACGATTCCCGCTTTTTTCTTTTCATTGTAAGTCGGGATGCCGAGCTCCTGCAGCAATTGCTTCACCGTGTCTGTGATTTCGTTGCAGGAAGGATGTTGCACCATGCACGTTTTGATATCGATCAGCCTGTGCGAATTAACCCCGTATAACCCGGCGATGACACGTCCATCTTCTGTCGTGCCGGCTTGGAACTGGCTTTTGTTCCGGTAGCTCCACGGGTCTTCCATGCCAATCGTGTCACGGATATCGAGCTCGTCCACTTTGAATCGTGTATGGCGTTCGAACGCCTGCTTGACGATATCTTTTTTCTCTTTCAGCTGTTGTGCGTATTCCAGGTGCATGATCTGGCAGCCGCCGCATTTATCATAAACCGGGCAAGGCGGCACAACGCGGTGCTTTGATGGCTTGCGGATTTTCTTTACTTTCGCTTCCGCAAACTTCGGATGCACTTTCGTTGCTTCCGCTACGATTTCCTCGCCAGGAAGCGCTCCCGGTACGAAAACGACTCCCCGTTTGAAGTAACCGACGCCTTCCCCGTTGATTCCAAGCCGTTTGATTGTCAAAGGGAATGTTTGTCCCGGTGTTATCTTCATTTCTTGCTGTTGTTTCTTCATTTGCTTTTTTCACTCCGTTTTTCTATGCTTCTCCACAAATAGAGCGACGCATAGCTTAAATAAGGCTCCCACTCTTTGCTGTAGGCCGCCATTTCTTCCATTGTCGGCTTCTCCTGCATCTCCATCAGCTGCTTCAGAGCGTTCTGGATGCCGATATCCGCTTTCGGGAATATATTCGGCCTGCCTAACCCGAATAGCAGAAAGCTTTCAGCCGTCCATTTGCCGATTCCCCGTACCCTGGTCAGTTCAGCGATGATTTCTGCATCGCTTTTATCACGCAGGCTCTCCAAATCAAGCCGCCCTTCTGTGATTTCGGTCGCCAGCCCGATGACATATTCAGCTTTCCGCCCGCTGAATTGCAGCTCCCTTAGTTCTTCGACCGTAAGCTGTGCCAAAACCTCTGGCCGCGGATAAAACCAGGCTCCTTCGAGCTTCTTGCCATATGTCTCGACAAACCGCTGCGTCAAGACATAGGCGAACTTTAGGTTCAGCTGCTGGTGGATGATGCTTTTTGCCAGATTCCCGAATAAATCATAATCGAGCAGAATCGCGGTTCCCCGGTGGATATCAAAGATCGATTCCAACGCGGTCGACTGGAAATGCTCCTGTATCGAACCCATCGGCTTATGCCAATGGAATATCTCGTATATTCTCGAAAGCAGACGGCCTTTAGCTTCCGTATCCTTGCCTTCTATTATAAAAATCGGTTCATCGACCGTTCCTAATGCCTGAATCGTCACTACGTGAGGAGAATCATTGATGTATAGCGGCACTTTCACAGCCCTGTTTTCCAAATCGACTGCCTGCAATGGGTCGATTGCTAATCGGTCGAGCACCTTATCGAAATCATATGGTCCCTCGACTGCAATCCTCTCGGTCCACATGCCCATCATCCTCTCTCCAACACTTTTACGTATTATATCATGATTTCCAATAAAAGAATAAAGCTTCGTTTACAGCAAAAAAACAGGCAATTGCTTGCCTGTTCTACATAACCCCATCCTTCATCTCCCGCTCCATGATCAAATCATCGATGCTTTTAAAACGGTAGCCTTGTTTTTTCAAATCCCCGATGACCCTGTCGAGCGCTTGGGCGTTATCCTTGGAGATGGTATGGATGAGCATGATTGCTCCCGGATGGACCTGTTTCATGATTTGTTCATACGCGTAATCGGCGCCTTTTTGGTTTTTCACATCCCAGTCCTTGTAGGCGATCGACCAGAAGATATGGGTATAGCCGGCCCGATTGGCGATATCAAGTGTCCTTTCACTGAAGATCCCTCTTGGCGGACGCAAGTATTGCATCGATTTCTGCCCTGTCAGCTGCTTCGTTTCAACGGCTACTTTATCGAGCTCCGATTTGATTTCAGCTTCTGACATCGTCGTCATATCCGGATGGCTCCAGGAGTGGTTGCCGATCAGATGTCCCTCGGCGACCATTCGTTTTGCCAAATCCGGCGCTGATTTCAAATAATGTCCCGTCACAAAAAAGATTCCGGGTGCCTTATGTTTTTTCAGCACATCGAGGAATTGTCCTGTGTAGCCATTTTCATAGCCATTGTCGAATGTCAGGTAGAGAACCTTTTCTTTGGCGTCCCCTTTGTAGATTGCCTCGTGTTTGTCCACAATCGCATTCAGCATTTCACCGGCATCCGCCGGCACGCCGTTTTTACTTTTCACAAAGCCCCATCCGTAAGATTTATTGGAATGTGCCGCCTGCACGGAAAAAGCAAGCGAGAAACTGAATATGACCGCAGTCAATAGAATGCTGCACTTCTTCATATCGGTCTTCCTTTCTTTTCGCATCTTACTGTTATTATCCGAAAAGAAAACAAAAACATGAGAGGGAAAAGAATGCAAAAAACGGACAGCAATAATAATGCTGTCCGTTCTGTTTAATCAAAAAACTCTCTCCGCGAATCTGGATAATCTTTCGAGTGAAGTCGTATCCACGTCCCTATGCAGGCTGTTTCCGTGCGAATCCATCGTTACGACCGCCTTGAAGCCTTCCACCTTCAGATGCCACATTGCTTCCGGTATCCCGAATTGCATCAGGTCTACGCCTTCGACCGATTTGATGCAGTCAGCGTAGTACTGCGCAGCACCGCCGATTGCGTTCAGATACACACCGCCATGCTTGCCCAAGGCAGCAAGCGTCTTCGCGCCCATGCCGCCTTTTCCGATGACCGCGCGGATGCCGAATTTTTTCATGATGTCGCCTTGGTAAGGCTCCTCACGGATGCTAGTTGTCGGGCCTGCCGCCTTCACATGCCATTTGCCGTCTCCATCCTTCATCATGACCGGACCGCAATGGTAAATGATCTGCCCATTTAGGTCGATCGGCGCGTCATGATCAGACAGGTATTTATGGATTGCGTCGCGGCCTGTATAAATCATGCCGGAAATCTTCACGACATCCCCAACCTTCAGGCTGCGGATTTTTTCTTCTGTGATCGGCGCTTCAAGCACGATTTCAGCCGGTGCTTCTTCCACTGTTGCAGCGGTCTCTGCCATTGCTTCGTCCAGAAGGCTCACCTTTTCGCCTTCCTGGTAAAGCCACTCGTTGATTTCACCTGTTGCCGGATCCACTTTCACACCAAGACGGCGGAATGCCCAACAGTTATAGGCGACAGATACGAAGAAGCTTGCCGGGATCCGGTGCATGACGCCGATTTTGCAGCCGAGCAACGTTGTTTCGCCGCCGAAGCCCATTGTGCCGATCCCCAGTTCATTGGCATGCTCCATCACGTATTCTTCAAGCTTGCGCAAGTCTTCGATTGGGTTCACATCTTCCGAGCTTCTGAACAATTGTTCTTTTGCGAGCTCATAGCCGGAAGACCTGTCTCCGCCGATGCCGACACCTATGAAGCCGGCACTGCAGCCCTGGCCTTGTGCCTGGTATACGGAATGCATGATGCATTTGCGGATGCCATCCAAATCGCGCCCTGCACGGCCAAGTCCTTCAAGCTCGCACGGAAGGCTGTATTGGATATTCTTGTTCTCGCAGCCGCCGCCTTTCAAGATCAGGCGCACATCAATGTAATCGTTCTCCCATTGTTCGAACTTGATGACAGGCACGCCGGCACCAAGGTTATTGCCGCTGTTTTCCCCTGTCAACGAATCGACTGCGTTCGGGCGCATCTTGCCGTCCTTTGTCGCCTGCACCATCGCATTATAGATCTCCTGCTTTAATTCAATCTGGTTGACGCCGACCGGCGTTTTGATTTTGAACGTAGGAAGCCCCGTGTCCTGGCAAATCGGCGAAATGTTTTCATCCGCCATGTGGATATTTTCTGAAATGGTCCCCAGGCTCATCGCCGAACGAGTGCCCGCTATTTCCCTTTCTTTTGCCCCTTTGATTGCCCTGCGCACGTCCTTCGGCAGGTTTGTAGAAGTTTCCACAATCAATTGATACATACTTTCCTTAAACTGCCCTAAGTTCATTGCATTTCCCCCTGTGTACTATGTATAATTTTAGAATGTTTTAACTTTTTTGACCCATTCCCCATTATACTCCCATGGTTCTGTAAGGGAAAGGAAATGAAACGCTTTCTTTCGATTCCGATGCTGCCCATGTCCGGAATGGCTGAAGAAGCGTTCTTTTTCCGAAGACGGAAAATGGATGTCCGGAAGGTGAAAACATATATACTATAGATTGAATACGTTACTTTCAGGAGGGATTGATATGGCGAAATCGGCAGCAAAGAAGAAAAGGGAAAAGATGCAGCGTGAAGGGATGCGCAATCCGGAGAAAGACAGGGGATTATACGCTTCCGCGGAGATGTACAGGCGATTGGCCGTCAAAACGGCGAAAACGAAAAAGGATTTGTTATATAAACGGAAAGCAAGGAGCCACTCCCTAGACAATGGCAGGGACGGTTCCTTTTTTATGCGAAAAAAGGGCGCCTTTACAGGCCCCCTTCTGATCCATTAACGGCTTTTGAATTGCTCGCACTTCGTTTCCAGCTCATCCAACATCTCAATCAGCCTGTCTACGTCTTCTAAATCCGCAGCTTCAGGGTCAATATTATCGAGAACCTCCAAAAACATTGTCAGCCTTTGCTTCAAGAAATTCATTTGTTCGTCTTTATTCATGATTGGTGATCCCATGTTGTACTCCTTTCGTGCCTGGTGCACGTTTTCTATCGTATGTCTATTCTCTAACAAACTCGCCAGGATTTCAAATATTACTTGTCCAATATGCCTGCTTCGTTGACAAAACTGAAATTTCATTCTATTTTACCAATACATGCATAAAATTAAATCTACACCCTATGGTTAGGAGAATTAAAAGTGATTACTGAACTTAGTTTGCCAAAAATAACGCCTTCCTATGACCCATGGGAAGCATATAATGATATCGAACAGTACGGAAAGCCGACGCTGACGAATATCGAATTCACCACAACCAACCTTTGCAATATGCGCTGTGAGCATTGCGCAGTTGGGTACACCCTAGCCGCTAAGGACCCCGACGGCCTTCCAATCGACCTGATCCTCAGCCGCCTGGATGAAGTACAAGAATTGAAGACATTAAGCATCACGGGCGGAGAGCCGATGCTATCCAAAAAAAGCGTCAGGGAATATGTTGTGCCCCTGTTGAAATATGCCCGTGAAAGAGGCATCCGCACACAGATGAACTCCAACCTTACGATTGACCTGGTTCGCTATGATGACATCCTTCCTTATTTGGATGTACTGCATATTTCCCATAACTGGGGCACCATCGACCAGTTCATTGACAACGGCTTTGCGATGATGGACAGAAAACCGACGCGCGAACAGCGTGCGAAACTGTTCGAAAAAATGATCGACAATAGCCGAGAATTGATCAAGCAAGGGCTGTTCGTATCGACAGAAACGATGATCTCAAAACGGACTCTTCCCTTTTTGGAGGATATCCACAAACAAATCGTCAATGAAATGCTATGTGAAAGGCATGAGGTGCATCCTATGTACCCGAGCGACTTCGCCTCTGCCCTTGATGCTGTATCGCTTCCGCAAATCCGAGATGCATACCATCGTCTACTCGACAACCGCGATGAAAATGTATGGATGCTGTTCGGGACGCTTCCATTCTATTCATGCAGCATAGAGAAGGAAGATATCGACTTGCTGCTGAAGCTGCAAAAAGCAAAAAATGTGACTGTCCGCAACGATCCGGATGGCCGCTCACGCCTGAACATCAATATTTTCACAGGTGAAATCATCGTGACCGACTTCGGTGATGCACCGCCGCTTGGCAACATCCAACAGAATACGCTTCAGGAAGCCTATGATAACTGGCAGCGGACACCGCTTGCCAAATCACTGAGCTGCCACTGCCCGAAAGTGAAATGCCTCGGCCCGAATGTGCTGGTTAAAGATGCTTATTACTCCGACGTCGACTTCCTGCAAAGAAAAGCAAACCCGATCTTCACATAGAGAAAAAAGTCCGTTCATAAGAAACGGACTTTTTTCACTTTCTACATACAGCCTTCTTGTTATCTTGGGCGGTCTGTCGCAATGAATCCGAACGAAATATAATCTTGGACCGGAATCCATGCGCCGATGCCCTGTGAAGTCACATTTTTGACGACGAGGGATTTTTTGTTCCCCCGGAGGACAAGATAGACTTCCCCGTACGTCACTTTCCCTTTTTCATTGACGGCGCTCGCATAGGCATACAGATAGCCGAGCCTGCTTGGGGCGACGTTATAAATACGTTCGCTTTTCGTGCCCGCTCCGACAACCGTCTCGAACGACAGAGGCAGGTTCGTCCGTTTGGATGCTTTTAGCAGCATCATTTTCTGAACATCCTGGGAATGAGGGACTTTTGCTGTCAGGCCGCCATGGACGGTCTTTTGCATTTCCTGTACATAATGCATCGGATAGATTTGGTTCCCTCCGCGATTATCGACGAAGTTCGTGTTGATCTTTTGGTATTCCCAATTCGGCACTGTTTCCTTCGACTCATATTGCAGCGCCCATGAACCGAGGTAAATGGTTGCACGATATCCGAGCGCAAACGGCGCTTTCGCAATCGAAGATTCATTGAGGATACGGATCAGCTCCGGATTCTCGATCTTCACATTGGAGGACTTGATCAGCTGTTTCGTCAGATTGCTCGGCTGCAGATATGGCAAGTCCTGGCTTGAATTCGGATACGTATTTTCCTTTGCGATCGGCAGCACTGTCGATGGGACTTTGACAGTGACGGCGTTGTTATCCTCCGCCTTTTTATTTGCAGCTGCCTCCATGAAAGCAGGATTTGCGGTTAACAATAGGGACATACAGATGAATACGACTAATTTCCTCATAAGGCAAACTCCTTTTCTAAAGAGGTGAATAAAAATCCTACCCTTATGATTCAACGAGCCAGAACATAATATGCAAGGCTGGAAAAAAGAAAACGCTTTGTAATACATTTGTAAAATTTCGAATATTTACTTTATTATCCAATGGAGTTATAATTACGTTAATCTTCTACAAAAGGAGGGTCGCTATTCAACTCCACCATCCAAGGGGGGCTGTCCATCGAATAGTGCGAACCATACTTACTAACGTATATAAATACACAACAGAAAGTGGTGAACATTCCTACAAATATTGTTAAGGAAAGATCGTCAGGAAAGCTTGTTCGTTCAGAAGTAGCCATAACGATTGATAACAATGTTAATTGTCGGATTATAATATGCTTTTAATTGATTTAATACCATAGAGAAGACTCTGCAAATACATCAAGTATGCAGAGTCTTTTTTATGCCTACAGGAGATAAAAGCCGAACCCCATGATGATATAGGCGGCAAGCAAAGTCGCCCCTTCGAACCAGTTCGTTTCCCCGTCGTTTGAAATGATGACCATCAGGAAGACCGAGGTGACCATGGCGATCAGCTCCGGCAGCGTGAACACGAGCGGCATCTGGACATCGAAGAACAAAGAAATCAGGACAAGAATCGGCGCAACGAACATCGCAATCTGCAGCGTGGACCCAATCGCGATTTCGACCGCAATATCCATTTTGTTCTTATAGGCAAATATGATCGCTGAAGCATGTTCCGCGGCATTGCCGACAATCGCCACGACAATGACCCCGATGAACAGCTCAGTCCAGCCGAATGTATGGGCTACCGATTCGAAGGTATGGACGAGGCTTTCCGATACATAGGCTACAGCCGCTGTGGCAAGCACCAATATGACGAGCGCTTTTTTCCGCGACCATTCCGGCTCCTCATGCTCTTCCTTCTTCTCTTCCCCATGCTGGTAAACGCCCCGATGCGTTACTAATTTAAAATATAAGGCGGCTATATAAAGAACAATCATGATAATAGAAATGCCGATGCTCATTGTGAGCGTATCCGGGCCGGACATCGTTTGTGAAAACACTTCAGGGATGACAAAGGCCACAATGACAGCGAAAATCAACAAGCCCGCGTTATGCCTTGCATCATATACATTGAACTTTTGCCGTTTATGTTTAACGCCCCCGATGAAGAAGGAAAGCCCTGCGACCAAGAGCAGGTTTCCGAGTACAGAACCTGTCAGGGACGCCAGTACGACACCGATCAGTCCCGCCTTCAAAGCAAAAATCGAAATGATCAATTCGACCGCGTTTCCGAATGTCGCGTTCAGTAAGCCGCCGATCCGCGGCCCCATCACAACGGCTAGGCTTTCTGTCGCTCTCCCCAGTATACTTGCGAGCCCGATGATTGTTACACAATATACCGCAAACATCAGAATCTGCGACCAGTGCAGCAGGCTTCCTATAACAGACAGCGGCACGCCCGCAAACACAATTACTGTGAAAATTTTATTTCCCATAATGCCATCTCCTCGACTCTTCATATTCTTAATCTTTCAGGACAACCTCCTTTCAGTGTGCCATATACGAATCAGATGAATGTATATACCCTGCAATTCCCCGAACGAATCCGTGCAGTTGCATAATTTCCTCCGCCGCTTCTCCAGGGATATGGTACTCTAAGAGCAGAATAAAAATTTACATAAACTTGAGGTACAATCATGAAGATGAATGACTCGCTGCGCTTTTGGATTTTAGTCAGCATAGTGGGCATATCCGGCTTTTCCCAAGGAATGCTCATGCCCCTTATCGCCATCATATTTGAAGAGGATGGCGTAAGTTCCTCGCTGAACGGATTGCACGCGACCGGATTATATATAGGCATTCTGATCGCTTCCCCCCTGATGGAGAAGCCGCTCAGGAGATTCGGCTATAAACCTTTGATCTTGGCTGGCGCCGGGACTGTAGCCGTTGCTATGGCACTGTTTCCCGTATGGCAAGCATTCTGGTTCTGGTTCCTGCTTAGGCTGTTCGTCGGAATTGGGGACCATATGCTTCACTTCGCCACACAGACGTGGATCACTGATTTGTCGCCGCAGCATAAAAGAGGGAAAAACATTGCCATCTACGGCTTATTTTTCAGCCTGGGTTTTGCCGTCGGGCCATTGCTTGCAAGGATGGTACAAGTAAATGAGGCGCTTCCGTTTGCAGTCTCTTCCGCCATTACGGTTGTTGCCTGGCTGGCTGTGCTGTTGATCAGGAATGCACGCCCTGATGATGAGTTGGAAACGAATCAAAAAGGAACCTTCATACGCTTCCTGGCCGTGCTGAAATATGCCTGGGTCGCTATGCTTCCTCCGCTCGGATATGGATTCCTTGAAGCTTCACTGAATGGGAACTTCCCTGTATTCGCCCTTCGGAACGGAATGGATATCGACGCAGTCTCTATTATCCTTCCCGCCTTTTCGATCGGAGCCATCCTTTTCCAGATTCCGCTTGGTATGCTCAGCGACCGTTATGGACGCAGCCGTATTTTGAAAGGAATCATGGCCGCAGGAGCGTTGATTTTCTTCGTTTCCGGACTTCTGCAGGATTCCATGGCAGGCCTTTTGATCTGCTTTACATTGGCTGGGATGGTTGTCGGCTCCACATTTTCACTCGGCATCAGCTACATGGCTGATTTGGTTCCCCGTGATTTGCTGCCGGCCGGAAATCTGATGTGCGGCATTTTCTTCAGCCTGGGCAGCATGATTGGCCCCTTTGCGGGCGGGATCTTTATCGAATATGTATCGGAGCGCGGCTTCTTCTACTTATTCAGCATTATGCTTGGCTTTATTTTTGCCGCTTTATTCATATTCAAGAAAAAAGGCCCGATGATGGAAAAACAACAGGCAATCTAGAGAGCAGAATTATACCGCTGACAAATCCTCTATGGTATAATAAAAGAAGATAAATGAATATATCTTTTTTCCTTAAACAAGTATTGCTGTCACCCAAAAGGTGGCAGCTTTCGTGCTTTTCAGGGACTGAATATCACTCTCAATGAGACAAAATAAGGAGGGGGAATTATTATGAATACCGAGGTAAAAATGATGCCGCAACACGCAACCAAAGAAATCGACGAGCCAACATTCGTTCAGAAAATCCTTCCGCATCTCGAATTGATCGCGGCAGGCATTTGCGGACTACTGATCCTCGCAGGCTGGCTGCTTGCCAAAATGGATTTCAGCACATTATCCATTATCAGCTATGTAGCAGCATTCGTTATAGGCGGATTTGCGAAAGCGAAGCAAGGCATCGAGGATACAATTGAAAACAAACAGCTAAATGTGGAAATGCTGATGATTCTGGCGGCCAT
Source organism: uncultured Bacillus sp. (assembly GCA_934215995.1). Lineage (GTDB taxonomy): Bacteria > Bacillota > Bacilli > Bacillales > DSM-1321 > Bacillus_AD. Next base: position 10,552 of record CAKQBC010000013.1, read on the forward strand.
CGGCTCAGCAATTATCGGCTATTGGACTGAAGGGGCAATCCTGATCTTCATATTTGCCGTAAGCGGCGCGCTGGAAACCTATACAATGAACAAAAGCCAAAGGGAAATTTCCTCCCTTATGGAATTGCAGCCGGAAGATGCATTGAAAATCATGGAGGATGGCACCGAAGTTAAACTCCATGTGTCGGAGCTGGCAGTCGGCGACCGTCTTCTTGTTAAACCAGGTGAACGGATCCCTGTTGACGGGGTGATCAGAGAAGGAACAACCAATATCGACCAAGCGGCCATCACCGGAGAATCCGTCCCTGTATCGAAGGCAGCCGGGGATGAAGTATTTGCCGGCACTGTGAATATGCGCGGAACGATTACGATGGAAATGACAAAATCAAACGATGAGACACTTTTCCAAAAGATCATCACATTGGTTCAGTCGGCCCAAAACCAAAAGTCGCCATCCCAGCAGTTCATCGAAAAGTTCGAGGGCACTTATGTGAAGGTCGTACTGACGGTAGTGGCAATCATGATGTTCCTGCCGCATTACGTCCTTGGATGGTCCTGGACGGAAACCTTTTACCGGGCGATGATCCTGCTCGTAGTCGCATCACCTTGTGCATTGGTCGCATCCATCATGCCTGCGACATTGTCCGCCATCTCGAATGGGGCCAAGAATGGAATCCTGTTCAAAGGAGGCGTCCATCTTGAAAACCTGGGGAATCTGAAAGCAATCGCATTCGATAAAACAGGTACATTGACGAAAGGGAAACCTGAAGTGACGGCTGTTCATGTACGCGACGATCTATCCATGGACCAATTCCTGCAAATTGTCGCTTCAATCGAAAAATACTCGAACCATCCGTTGGCTCAGGCAATCGTAAAATATAGCCAGGAGCAAACCGGCATGCCGTTCCTGAAACCAGAAAACATGGAAGATATAAGCGGCTTTGGGGTTCAGGCTACAATCGACGGCCATACATGGAAAATCGGAAAAGCCGACTTTGCAGGAAAAGAGGAGGCGTACGCTTTTAATGACGGCATCGCAGCCAAGCTTGCCGAGCAAGGGAACACCGTCACATTCGCCCGGGATGAGAAAGGCATTGCCGGCGTGATTTCCTTGAAGGATGTCATTCGTTCTGAAGCGATCCAAGCGATCAAGGACCTGCAAAAAGCAGGGATTTATACAGTCATGCTTACCGGCGACAACGAAAAGACAGCCTCTGCGATTGCAGCGGAGATCAGCATCGATGAATATTTCGCTGAATGCCTGCCGGAGAAGAAAGTAGAAGAGATCAAACGCTTGAACGACCGCTTCACAACAGTCGCCATGGTAGGGGATGGGATCAATGATGCCCCTGCGCTTGCGACCGCATCAGTCGGCATAGCCATGGGCGAAGGAACGGATGTGGCGCTTGAAACGGCGGATGTTGTCCTGATGAAAAACGACCTGCCGCGCATCGCGGAAGCCGTTTTCCTATCCCGGAAGATGAACCGGATCATCAAACAGAATGTCGTGTTTTCCATTACCGTCATCATGTTCCTGATCTGCTCAAACTTCTTTCAAGCCCTGGATCTGCCGCTCGGCGTCATCGGCCATGAAGGCAGCACCATCCTGGTCATTTTGAACGGTTTGCGTCTCCTTAAGACTGCCGCAAAACAACCGAGTAAGCAGCCCGTCACAACCAGGTCGCTGAACTGACAGAAGCTAACGGAAAGCAATACAAATAGGATGGGGCCGTGAACGGCTTCCCATCCTTTTTTCATGCATGGTGCTTATTGGACCGTCGGTTAGTAATAATTGCATTGATTTCGCCCCCCAAAACGATGATATGGGCGGACAAATACAGCCAGAGCATCAGGACAATGATGCCTCCTATGCTGCCATATGTATTGGAGTAATTGGAGAAATGGTTTACATAGAATGAAAACCCGTATGACACCACACTCCAGCCTATCGTGGCAAATAAAGCCCCCCAGAATACACTTTTTCTTTTCCATTTGATGTACGGCAACACCCAATATAGCAACGTGAATATCAAATACAAACCGATTATGCTCGAAATCCAGCGCACAAAGTTCCAAATGACCAGATAATGTTCACTGAATCCGATCAGATTATACAGAAATACGCCGATTTGCTTCCCGAACACAGGGAGCATCAAAACAATGATAAGCAAAAAAATCAAACCGACCGTCATCAGCAAAGCAATTGCCCTTCTGATGATATACTTGCGGTTTTCCACTACATCGTATGCTTTATCGAATGATTTCAATAGGCCGTTCATCGCGTTAGAGGCTGTCCAAAGCGTACCCAGGATACTGACGGAAAGCAATCCCCTGTTCCTCTCCATAATGCCTTCCAGCTGGGGCTCAATGAAGGCGAGCGAATCCTCCGGCACAATGGTTGCCAACAAGGCCATAATATCCGCGGCCGTAAAAGGCAGATAAGGAATCAATGCGATCAGAAAGATCAGCAAAGGAAACAAAGACAAAAGAAAGAAAAAAGCAAGCTGTGCCGCCATGCCCGATACATCATGTTCTCTCATTCTGATCAGGATCATATTCACGAACTTACTAGAACGCAAATAGAAATCAATTCTCATGGCAGCACCTCAAACTTCCGTTCATTCCTTATTTTTTTCCCCGCCGCTGCTAGTGAGCGCTTCTTTTGTCTCCATCACCGCTGATGAAACCTGCAACGGTATTTCCTTAAATTCCTGGATTTTGCTTGCTATATATGTGACGTCCTCTGAAATACTTTCCATAGTATCTATTATATGCTCTGATCTATCCCTTATTCCTTCAATCACCTGTCCCGGATTTTGGATGGCATCCTTCGTTTTCACGAAGCCTTTCCGGCTGCATTCCATAACTGATTCTCTTGTTGCCTTATCGAACAGGCTGATCACAGCGCCTGCCGCGGCCCCTATCAATATTCCCCGCAAAAGTTTGCTCTTGCCCTTGTTTGGCTGGCTGTTTCTATTAATCATTGTATTCATCCCGATCCTCTCCCTTTTTTCCAATGTTTTTTCTATAGTGGCTGCTCTTGTTTGATTTTGTCCAGCAATGCTTCACAGCCCGCTTTCAGCAAGTCGTGAACCTCTTCGAAATTGCCTGTGAAGTACGGATCTGGCACATCCTTGACCGCAGCATCCGGTACAAGGTCCAGCAATCGGATTACAGTAGCATTTTCAGGGTTTTTCAGGATTTTTTCCATATTCGACATATTGCTGGCATCCATCCCGACTATGTATTGGAACGTATCGTAATCTTCTCTCTTGATCTGCCTTGCGGTGATGCCTTCATAGCTGATTTTCTTTTCATCAAGCAGCCTGCGGGTTCCCTCATGCGGCGGATGCCCGATATGCCAATCCCCTGTCCCTGCTGAATCTACTTTTATTTTTTGTTCCAAACCTTCCCTTTTTACTAAGTCCCTAAACATTGCCTCCGCCATCGGCGACCGGCAAATGTTCCCCAGGCATACAAATAGAACGTGGATCAATGCATTCACTCTCCTGTATATTAAATTCAGTGATGTTTCGGTCTTCATCTGTTTTTTACCAGAATCCCTCACCGCCAAACTTCCTGCGACTGGTTGTCCCATATAGTATACCAGCACTTAGGAATTAACGTCACTTACATGTTATGGCTCGCGATTGACAGATTCTGATAAGTATGGAAACATGAGAAGAATAGATGAAAGAAAGGAAGATTCGATGGACTTATCCAACAATACCCCTGAAAATGTGGATTACATGGTAGAGAAGATAAAAGAGAAGCTCCGCATGATGAATATCGGTGCCGTACGGGCTGAACATTTCAACAGCGAAATGTATGAAGAGCTCCACGAAATCTACACTATGGTCATGAAGAAAAACACCTTCAGCCCAAGTGAGATGCAGGCAATCGCTTCCGAACTCGGTTCCCTGAAAAAATAAAGGCAGCAGACGGCCCTTTCCATTAAAGGGCCATTTTTATTACCCTAAAGCCACATCCAGAATCATCATAATCACAAATCCGATCATCAGGCTCATAGAGGCAATATCTGTGTTGCCGTTTTCCTGCGAGCCGGGGATGACTTCTTCCGCCACGACAAAAATCATCGCCCCTGCCGCAAAACTTAAAGCATATGGGAGAATTGGCTGGATAAAGACGACCGCCACCGCCCCGATTACGGCTGCAATCGGCTCTACCATCCCGGAAAACTGTCCGTACATAAAGCTTTTCCAACGTGACATCCCTTCCCGCCTTAGGGGCATAGCCACTGCCACACCCTCCGGAAAGTTCTGGATGCCTATCCCGATTGCCAACGCAATCGCGCCTGTTAACGAAGCGGCAGGCAAATCTGCCGCCACGGCGCCGAATGCAACACCGACCGCCAGACCCTCTGGGATATTATGCAGAGTGATCGCCAGCACAAGCAGTGTGCTCCTTTTCTTTTTTTCCGGATGAATGCCTTCAGCCGCACTAATCGGCTTATCCGGATGCAAATGGGGCATGACTTTATCGAGAGACATAAGAAATATGCCTCCAAGCAGAAAGCCGACCGCAGCAGGGACCCATACAGGCACCGGGCCGCCCTCCGCCATTTCAAGCGCAGGTGACAGCAAAGACCAGAAGCTCGCTGCAATCATGACCCCGCCCGCAAACCCCAGCATACTGTCCAGGAATTTCGTATTGACCGTTTTGGTCGTAAATACCAATGCAGCACCGAGCGCTGTCATGCCCCACGTGAAGATTGTGCCAAGCAATGCCTGGGTCACCACCGGAAGTCCGGCAAACCATTCCATAACCATTTCCTCCTTATTCTTGCATCATCAACTTATCGCAACAGGCACGGTTTCTTATAACCCGTGCAGCCAAACATGCTCTTGAGCGGAATATGCCTAAACAATTTTTCTGTAAAAATCGTGAATAATGGCTTATGCATTACTATTTACCAATTTGCATGTACTCAATCCATCAGCTTATTCCCGGTCATCCTTAAGCTTACGCTCAGTTGGCCATCAGTGGCAGATGACGCTTTCCCGCTGTTTAAGTGTCTACTATATCACTCAGTTATGAAGTTTCTGTGTATCCTTACGTACTGCTTAATTGCGGAACAAGACTTAAGTAGTCTGTAATCAAAAAACTGCTCTCTATAGGCTGAACATTTCCCAGCGATCTGCCAGTGTGCTATCTTTGCAGTAAGCAACTTATTACACGGGGGTGTTCTGCGATGGATTATGGGGTCGTTTTGTTTGATGGGGAATGCAACCTTTGCAGCAAAAGTGTCCAGTTTCTTTTAAAAAGGGATGAACATGATTACTTCCGTTTCACATCCTTACAGGGTCCTGCCGGCCAATCGTTCCTGGATCAGTACCGCATACCAAAAGATGTGACATCCATTGTCTATATAGAAGATAAGCATGCTTATACACAATCCGATGCCGTCATTAAGATTGCCCGTCACCTGGACCGGTACAGGACACTTGCCGCCATCTTCCGTCTCGTCCCCCGCCCATTCCGGGACTTTCTATATCGGCGGGTGGCAAATAACCGCTACAGAATTTGGGGCAAGAATGATTCTTGCATGCTTCCGACAGCGAAGGACAGGGATAAATTCATATAGTAATCACTAGGCAACATATTACGGACTATGAATGTCCATGAGAATTGTAATAACCCTAAGTCATGATTCCGATGCCTCGGGGTTTCTTTATTTAATTACTGAATATTTTCAAAAATTTATGTATTTTTTGTGAACTTTGGAATATAATGGTTATAGAAGGCTCGTAAACGGTATCGGAGGAATCGGAATGACATTTCTTCATATATTGAATTATTCTATACCCATTGTTAGTTTTATCGGAATCGGTTTTTTGCTGGATCATCTCTGCAAACCGGATAACAACAAGCAGCCTGAAACAATGAATGATTAACTCTTGATGGCATTTTAGGCCACAGTTTACCCAATAATTCCCCATTTTTACCACAGCAATTGCTGTGGTCTTTTTTTTTGCAGATAAAAAACAGCTGCCATTTAAGCAGCTGTCATTGCTGGTCAAGCACAGTCCTTGGCGAAATCAATATTTCCACACGCCTGTTTTTCGCCCTCCCCTCAGCTGTGCTGTTGGAAGCAACCGGCTTATACTCGCCAAATCCCTTGGCGCTGAACCACTCCGGATCCAGTTTTGGATTATCCAGCAGAATTTTCATGAAGTTCACTGCCCGCATAACACTCAAGTCCCAGTTCGAGGCGTAACGGGAAGTGGAGATCGGCACATTATCCGTATACCCGCTAATGACAATGCTTCGCGGCGGGTCCATCACGAGCAGGCTCGCAATTTCATCTGCCACCCCGCGATTTGCTTCTCTTACATCGGCACTGCCGGAATCAAAGAGGACACTGTCCCTGATTGAAACCATCAGCCCTTCCCCGGTCAATTGTGTTTCCAGCTTTTCGTCCAGGCTGTTTCTTTCTATATATTGATCGACTCTATCCTGCAGTTCAGACAGTTCCTTTTTATCTTTTTCCCCGAGGCTCCCTGTCCCTTGATCCTTTCCGAGAAGTGCACCTTCGTTTTTATCCCCCTGTGTCGGATCTCCTTCAGTGGGGCTTGTGAATTCCATAACACCGGTGCCGCCTGTGAAAATATCATTGAATGACTTGGATAGCTGCTGAAACTTCGTCGCATCGACTGAGCTCATTGCAAACAAGACTACAAAGAGAGCGAGAAGCAACGTAAGGAGATCAGCATAAGGAATCAGCCATGATTCATCCGTATGGTCTTCATGCCTATGCTTCTTCTTTCTTTTGCTCATCCGATATCACTCCCTCCGCCTTCCAGCCATTTACTCCGCTGCTTCGCCGGCAGGTAAGAAGTCAGCTTCTGCTCGATTGTCCTTGGAGCTTCCCCTTCAATAATCGACAGAATCCCTTCAATCATAATATTTTTGATGCGGACCTCCTGCTGCGACTTGCGTTTCAGCTTATTGGCGAATGGATGCCACAGTACGTAACCTGTATAAATCCCCAGCAAAGTCGCCACGAAAGCAGCGGATATCGCAAGTCCGAGTTCATCGGTATTTTCCATATTGCCGAGCGCTGCAATCAAGCCGACAACAGCACCGAGCACGCCAAGTGTAGGAGCATACGTCCCGGCTTGAGTGAAAATAGCCGCTCCCGAAAGATGCCTTTCCTCCATAGCATCAATTTCCTCTGAAAGTATATCCCTGATATAATCTGCGCTCTGCCCCTCCACTGCGAGGTTAAGCCCATTCCGCAAAAA
>CAKQBC010000014.1 GCA_934215995.1 uncultured Bacillus sp.
ACCGTATACAGAGGGGAAACATTGGGCCTTGTCGGCGAATCCGGATGCGGCAAATCGACTACCGGCAGAACAATCATCCGCCTCTATGATGCGACTGGCGGAGAAGTTCTGTTTAACGGGGAAAACGTACATGGGAAAAAGTCGAAGAAAGAAAGGAAGGCATTCAACCGGAAAATGCAAATGATTTTCCAGGATCCTTCTGCCTCCCTGAACCCGCGGATGAAAGTCAGCGACATCATTGCGGAAGGGATCGACATCCATGGCCTTGCGGCTACACCGGAAGAACGCAAGAACCGTGTGTACGAGCTGCTTGAGACTGTTGGACTCAACAAAGAGCATGCCGGGCGTTATCCGCATGAATTCTCCGGCGGACAAAGGCAGCGGATCGGAATAGCCCGCGCTTTGGCTGTGGAGCCTGATTTTATAATCGCCGATGAGCCGATTTCCGCCTTGGATGTTTCCATCCAGGCGCAGGTGGTCAACTTAATGAAGCAGCTTCAGAAGGAAAAAGGGCTGACATATCTGTTCATCGCACATGATTTGTCAATGGTCAAATACATAAGTGACCGTATTGGCGTTATGTATTTTGGCAAGCTGGTAGAATTGACGACGAGTGAGGAATTATACAGCAACCCATTGCATCCGTATACGAATTCCTTATTGTCGGCAATCCCGCAGCCAGATCCGATCAGCGAGAGAATGCGCAGGAGGACGACTTACAATCCATCCATGCATAATTATGAAGACGGGGAAGAAGTTACAATGCGTGAAGTGAAGCCAGGCCATTTCGTATTATGTTCCGAAAAGGAATTGAAACAATACCAGGCTCAAATAAAAGTAAAATAGTACATGTACAAATGTGGAATCCCCTTCTCAACGAAGGGGATTTTTGTTTATGGGAAAACAAAAAGGAGTTTATGAAGTGGTGGGGTGATATAGGCTGAATGTAAATGAACTATTTCCCAGAAACCGATTTCCAGCCAGTCTGTGTTTTCGCTGTTGCATTCCTAAAAATATCCTTCTTTTTGCCGCCGAATATTTTTTCCCCAATTGTATTTCCGATTACTCCATTCAAAGCCGTGAGGCCGATGACAAGAACAGCTACAATCGAAAGATCGATAAAATATTGGATCATGGATACCCTCCTCGTCAGAAAATCTTCTCCCTTCATTTTAATGGAAAGATCCGGATAATGGAAGGTAATATTCTAAATTGTCCGAATTCATAGGACGTTTGAACTAACCTTCTTTAAACAAGGTTACATACTGTCAATTAGGTTATTAATAAGAAGGAAAGGAATTACAATCAATCGATAATGCATAGGAGTGAAAGAATGTCCTGGTACGAAAAGCTAAACGGATATTTTCCGGTGGAAGAAATGAAATCAAAGCAGCATATGGAAGTCTTGCTGGAAGAAAAAACGGAATACAAAAAAAGCGAAAGTGAAAAGCATGTACTGATGTACGTGGAAGAAAAGAACTTCATTTTCGTGGATTATTTGCTGGTCACAAAACATGCAAGAGGGGAAGGGCTCGGGAAGAAACTTCTGGACGAATTGAAGAAGAAACAAAAGCCGATCATTCTTGAAGTCGAACCTGCCATGAGGAATGACCAAGATAGCATAAAACGTTTGAATTTCTATAAGAGGGAAGATTTTGTCCATGCTTCCTCGATCATATATAAAAGAAAATCGCTGGCAACAAAGAAGGAAAATAAAATGGAAATTATTTATTGGAGCCCAAAGAATGTGTCGGAAGAGGCGATTCTGGGTGCAATGAAGCACATCTACAAAGAAGTGCACACATACAAGGATACCGTTCTGTACGGCCAAAGGTACCAGCCTGTTGAAGAGGTGCTGCAGATGGAATCGGGTCAGGCTGAGGATATTCTTCAGACTATCTAAGAAAATATAAAAATTAAAAAACAATGTTTATAAAGTCCCGGTACCGGGTACAAAGTAATAAGCGTGGTTTATGTTGTGAATTCCTTATGCCTAAATGTGTGAAAAAAATGTACAACCTATGTTAAATGAGAATATAGTATGAGTATTTTCAATCGCATTTCTCCCGCAAACCCTTCTATATAGGAGTTGTGGCGGTTGTGAATAACAGCTTTCCTGTAAAAAAAGTAGCGTTTTATTGATGGGTTTAGATTTTTTTCAAAAAATTGTTCCTTTTGATTTTATATAAGGTATAATTAACTAGGGTAATTGCTTATTTAAAGTTATTTTAATTTAGAATAAGTAATTCATAAATTGGAAAAGAGTTTTCCCAATCATAGAGCAAGGATTCTATTAAAAGGGAGTGTGGGCAGGAATGGTAACTTTATATACATCACCTAGCTGTACATCATGCAGAAAAGCGAAAGCTTGGCTGGAAGAACATAACATACCATATGTGGAACGGAATATCTTCTCCGAATCATTGAGTATAGAAGAGATCAAGGAAATTCTCCGGATGACTGAGGATGGTACAGATGAAATTATTTCAACAAGGTCAAAAACATTCCAAAAATTGAATGTGAACTTGGAGACTTTGCCTCTTCAAAGATTATATCGCCTGATCAAGGAGAACCCAGGCCTGCTGAGACGGCCGATTATTTTGGATGAGAAACGATTGCAGGTAGGATACAACGAGGATGAAATCCGTCGTTTCCTTCCGCGTAAGGTTCGGACATATCAGTTGCGTGAAGCACAAAAATTAGTCAATTAGCATAGATGAAAAATCCCTTGCAAAAGGGATTTTTTCTTTTATAAAAAGGGTTTGTGGTTCTGTCCAGCCGTTTGTGGAGCCTTAACCAGAAAACCGATTCCCCTGTTTTTGCATATCGATATAGTATTATTCGTATGGTGGTTTCCTTTCCATGCTGCCGGTAAATGTACATGATATATTGGGATATCCTGAAGGAAGCGGCAGACAATCATGAGAGGAAGCAAGCCCTAGGGTAAATGGCATGCTGACCTTGATAAAACAGTCATATTTATGTAGAATGAGGAGAAACATTAGGCAAATGTTTGTTTTTTGAAATTTATTGCTTTTTGTTTTCCTTCTTATAGTATTTATCATAAAATAAAGATAAGAACTTGCCGAATGGTTAGGTTCATGGAGGCAAGGGTAAGATAAAAGCAATATTTGGCTCACTTTGGGGGTAATTCCCTTCATATATCTCATTGGAAGGGAGAGGAGATTAATGGAAATCGAGCGCATCAATGAGCATACGGTCAAATTTTATATATCCTATGTGGATATAGAGGAAAGAGGATTTGATCGTGATGAGATTTGGTACAACAGGGACCGAAGTGAAGAGTTGTTTTGGGAAATGATGGACGAAATACATCATGAAGAAGAATTCACGGTCGAAGGCCCTTTATGGATACAGGTCCAGGCACTGGATAAAGGCTTGGAAATCATGGTTACCAAGGCCCAGCTTACGAAAGACGGCCAACGCCTTGAGTTGCCCTTATCCGATGAAAAACTGAAGGATCTGCCAGTTGATGAAAGAATTGAGTCTCTTCTTGACCAACATTTCCAAGTGAAGCAGCCTGAAGGAGAAGAGGCGTTGGAGTATGATGCCGCATTCGACTGTACTGTAGTATTCAAGGATTTTGAAGATGTTCTTTCTTTGAGCAAACGGATGAAAGTGGATATCCTTACTTCTTCTCTATATTCACTTGATAATAAATATTATCTGTATGTAGAATTCGATGATGAAGAATTTGAAGAAGAAAACATCGATGATATGCTGAGCGTATTATTGGAATATGGAGAGGAGTCTCCAGTCACAATCCATCGGTTAAAAGAATATGGGAAAGAAATAATCGCTGAAAATGTATTTCCGACCCTGCAACATTACTTTAATTAAAACACAGCCGGTTTCCGTTCAGAAATCGGCTTTTTTTTCCTGTATTGAATTGGCTGCAATACTTCCGATTCATACGTATAAAGGATGGTATGGATAGCGGTTTTGTCAAAGAGAAGCTGGATTGCTGGAACAGGCAGGCACGGGGGATGCCTGCCTGTATAAATGAGGGGCATGTATAGGCGAAATACAAATCGGCCGTACAGCTGCTCTCCGGCCGCTTCCTTATGCAGATGAACTGCTCTCAGCAGATAAGAAAAAAGAACGGTCTTAGAAATTACTGGGGTGAAACAAATGAAAAATACAGTAAGGATATTTATTTTTCTCCTTTTGATGATTGGGGCTCTCATTTTTTTGGTGGAAGCTGTCCATGTACCACCAGTCGTCGTAAGTGTATATAGTGTTGTACTGTCAATTTCGGCTATTGTGCTGGTGGTTCTGATTTTCCTGGAGAATCGCCATCCTGCCCAAACATTGACGTGGCTCATTGTGTTTGGGGCCTTTCCACTGATCGGTTTTTTATTTTACTTTCTGTTCGGCAGAAATTTCCGAAAAGAAAGGATGTTCAGGAAAAAGTATTTTTTGGACAAGCAAGCGTTTTTGAAGGTGGAAGGCGAACGGAATATTGCCGGGGAGCGCCTGGAGAAAATGCCTCCCCATCAAAAGCGGCTGATCCGTCTGGCACAGAATATCGGAAACAGCCCGATTTCATTTGCTACTGAGACAAAGGTTTTAACAAATGGCCACGAAACATTTTCCGCCATTATTGAGGAAATGAGAAAAGCCAAGCATCATATCCATATAGAATACTATATTGTGCGTAATGATGACATTGGGCGCGAGATTAAGAGAGTGCTGATCGAACGGGCAAGAAGCGGTGTGAAGGTAAGGTTCATGTACGATGCAGTAGGCTCATGGACTTTATCGAAAACCTATGTGCAGGACCTGTATGATGCGGGAATCGAAGTGGCAAGATTCGGCCCGGTCCGGCTGCCATTCTTGAATAATAAGGCCAATTTCCGCAATCATCGGAAAATTGTTGTCGTGGATGGCCATGTCGGCTTTGTCGGCGGTCTCAATATTGGGGATGAATATCTCGGCAACGATGAGAAATACGGATTTTGGCGTGATACCCATCTTATGGCGAAGGGCGAGGCAGTCAGAAGCCTCCAGCTGATCTTTCTGCAAGATTGGTATTATAGTACAAATCATAGTTTCCTTACGGACAAGTATCTCTCTCCGAGCGTGCCGATTGTCCATAATCATGGCGGGGTGCAGATGATAGCGGGGGGGCCGGATAATGAATGGAGTGTCATTAAGAATATCTTCTTCAGCATGATTGCATCCGCTAAAGAATCCGTATGGATCGCTTCGCCCTATTTCATACCGGATGAGGATATTTTCTCGGCGCTTAAGGTTGCTGTTTTAAGCGGCATAGACGTTAAGCTGCTTGTGCCGCAAAATCCGGACAAAAAAATTGTCTGGCATGCATCCAGGTCTTATTTCCCTGACCTGCTTGAAGCAGGGGTGGAAATTTTCCAATATAAGCGCGGATTTATGCACAGTAAGATTATGATTGTAGATAATGAGCTGGCATCAATCGGTACTGCCAATATGGATATGAGAAGCTTTCATTTGAATTTTGAGGTAAACGCCTTTCTGTATAGGACAGAAAGCGTTCAAAAGCTTGCAGCGGACTTTAAAGCAGACCTTGCGGAATCACAGCCGCTTCATATGGATGTATTCAGCAAAAGGCATCTTGGCTACAGGGTGCTCGAATCAACCTGCAGGCTGCTGTCTCCTTTACTGTAAGGCGAGCAGTGGAAGAACTCCCGGCTAATCGGTCCGGGAGTTCTTTTTTTGAAATAAAGGAAATCGGGCTTCGGCTGGAGAAATATACATAGGTTGAAGAAAAAGAAGGAGGGAGGGACAGTATTGCTTCTGGCAAAAACGCAAAACGGAAGCATAGTATCCTTGTTTGATGCGACAGAACGGCAACTGGCTTTCTATAAGACATGCGCCTTCTACTGCCCATGCTGCAATGGGAAACTCCATGTTAAGGCAGGAAAAATAAAGATTCCCCATTTCGCCCATGCGATCAATGAAGCATGCGATTATGCATCGGAAGGGGAATCGGAAGAGCATCTCGAAGGCAAAAGATCCTTATACGACTGGTTCAGGAAGCAGGGAGTGGCAGTTGTTTTGGAAAAATATATCCCGCAGATCAAGCAAAGGCCGGATCTTTACCTGGAATGCCGTGAAGCCAACTATGCCATTGAGTTCCAATGCTCGGCTTTGCCGCTTGATGTAATCAAGAAAAGAACGCTAACTTACCGGAAAGCAAACATCATACCGCTCTGGATCTTCAGTTACAGCCATTTAAAAAGGCACGGGAATGCCTATTCTCTGTCGGCTTTTCAATGGTATGGCATATCAGGCTCAAGCCTGGCACCCCGAATCGTATTTTACTCGCCAAAACTTCAGGAGTTTACGATCCTCAACCAACTTACCCCCTTCAGCTCCAGGCAAATATTCGGATTCCCCCTAATAAGAAAACAGAAACATCTCTCTTTTTTGCAGCTGGCAGAGCCGGACGAATTGCGGGAGCTTTCTTGCCGAGATTGGATGGCCAGAAAAAAACGATGGAGGCTGACTTCTTTTGTTCATGCAGGAGAGTCGGATCTGCACATTTCCCTCTATCAGGCCGGAATCTCCACTGCTACTCTTCCGGATGGAATAGGTTTGCCGGTTCCCTATATGCATTTATATGAAACGCCTTGCATTGAATGGCAATCCTGGCTGTATCTCAATATTTTTAGGGACAAAAAGGAAGGGGATATGATTCTGCGGAAGAACATACAGGCAGCCGTCATACGCTGTATACAGGAAAACAAAATCAGGCTGCGTTTCCTGCCATTTCAAGGAGCAATCGATCCGATATTGCCGGCAAAATGGTACATGTCCCTGCTTGACGGAATCGGCTTGGTAGAGGAAGCTGGGGGCGGGAATTTCAGGCTTGTAAAGACGTTGCAGATGCATAATCCGGCTTTGCCTAAAGTAGAGGAGATTTTCTGCAGGAATGCCTGTTCAGTCTATAATAAACTCATGAAAAGGGAGCAGGAGGCATAAGATAAGGGGGAACTATTTGAATAGTGTCTGTTGCCGGCGGGTATGTACATGCCAGAGAAAAAATGGCTGTCATTTTTCTTAAACATGCTATTAATAGTATAATCAAAGGGTATTATGTAATATCTATAGTAAAATCATTAGATGAGGAGGCTGCTTCATAAGATGTCCAATACAAAATCATTGCCGAACAGATCGGAAATAAAGGCTGAAGATACATGGAAGCTGGAAGATATTTTTGCCACCGACCGGGATTGGGAAAAGGAATTTGAAGAAATCAAGAACGAATTGAGCAAAGCCGAAGCCTATAAAGGCACATTGGGTGAAAGTGCAGAAAAGCTGTACCAGGCCCTGCAATTCCAGGACAGCGTCTTTGAGCGTCTAGGAAAGCTCTATACATATTCCCATATGCGATATGACCAGGATACGACAAACGGCTTCTTCCAAGGGATGGATGACAGGGCGAAAAACCTGTATTCCCAAGCGGGAAGTGCCTTTTCATATGTGGTCCCTGAGCTGCTCGGCATAGATGAAAGCAAGCTGAGAGCATTTCTTGAAGAAAATGAACAGCTTCGCCTTTACGAGCATGCAATTGAAGAAATAAATCTTCAGAGGCCGCATGTGCTGTCGGCGGAGAAAGAGGAGCTGCTTGCAAAGGCGTCAGAAGTATTGAATGCTTCAAGCAACACATTCGGCATGCTGAACAATGCAGACCTGGAATTCCCGAGCATTACTGATGAGAACGGTGAAAAGGTGCAGGTTACCCATGGCCGTTACGGACTGTTTCTCGAAAGCGCTGACCGCCGTGTCCGCAAAGAAGCATTTGAGGCTGTGTACGAGACATACGGCAAGTTCCTGAACACGTTTTCCAGCACGCTTGCGGGAACAGTGAAAAAACATAATTTCAATGCGGGCATACGAAACTACCCGTCGGCGCGTGCGGCTGCTTTAAGCAACAATAATATCCCGGAAAAGGTTTACGATAACCTTGTGGATACAGTCAATGACAATCTGCACCTGCTGCATCGCTATGTGGATCTTCGCAAGAAAGTCCTTGGCGTCGATGAATTGCATATGTACGACCTGTACACGCCGCTTGTAAAAGAAGTGAAAATGGAAATCCCATATGAGGAAGCGAAAGAATATACACTGAAGGCCTTGGCCCCTCTTGGCGAAGACTATGTAAATGTATTGCGTGAAGGTTTTGAGAACCGCTGGGTCGATGTCCGTGAGAATAAAGGAAAGCGGAGCGGTGCCTATTCTTCAGGTTCGTATGGGACGAATCCGTATATCCTTATGAACTGGCAGGATAATGTCAATAACCTTTATACATTGGTCCATGAGTTCGGGCATTCCGTCCACAGCTACTACACACGCAAAACACAGCCATATCCATATGGGGATTATTCCATCTTCGTGGCTGAAGTGGCTTCTACCTGCAATGAGAATTTATTGACGGATTATTTGCTGAAAACTGTAACCGATGAAAAACAGCGCTTGTATTTATTGAATCATTACCTTGAAGGCTTCAGGGGAACAGTTTTCCGCCAGACGATGTTTGCTGAATTCGAGCAAATCATCCATACAAAAGCTCAAAACGAAGAGCCGCTGACTGCTGAGATGCTGACGAAGGAATATTATGAACTGAACAAGAAATATTTCGGGGACAATCTTCACATTGATGAGGAAATCGGCAGGGAGTGGGCGAGAATCCCTCACTTCTATTACAATTTCTACGTATATCAATATGCGACAGGCTTCAGCGCAGCAACAGCATTGAGCAAAGGCATCCTTGAAGAAGGGCAGCCGGCTGTAGGGCGTTATCTGGAATTCCTGAAAGCAGGAAGTTCCGATTATCCAATCGAAGTGCTGAAAAAAGCAGGGGTGGACATGACAACATCCGAGCCGATTGCAGAAGCATTCAAAGTATTCGAAGCCAGATTGAAAGAAATGGAAGAACTGCTTGGATCGTAAAAGAACAAACAGCGGGATATATTTCTCGCTGTTTGTTTTTTTTGCATCTGGATAAGTATGCGGTGCAAGCAGTTTTTGGTTCATGTGTGTGGCCGAGATCCTTTTAAAAGCCTTGTTACCCTAAATAAACAGGAAGAAAAAGGGAAATTAATTATATTAATATAATTAAAATCCATTAAACTGCTTTCTCTTTCTTTGGAAGTATATCACGGCGCAAATCAGGCAGAATAAAATCAAGGATGAATAAATAATCGAAAATAATCTCAGTAAAGCTAATATATGTAGGGTTATAGCAATAAAAAACAAAATTGCGACTAAAATTGACCAGAAAATCCTCATGAGAATATCTCCTTTTATATAGGCTGGTATTATAATATTAGCAACTATGAAAAATTATACTGATAATTTGACGAAAATGTGAATTTATTAACAAACACTTGCTAAAGGGGATAAAAGGATGATATATTATGAGTGTGAAGTTGATCACAAGCAAACATATACCCCTTTGTTTGACCGTGAAAAATTTCTCCCATCCCCTTTGTTCGTATGAATAGAAAAAGCCCTGCTTATCCCGGCAGGGCTTTTTCACGTTTTCATGGCTTTTTAAAACCCAGAACAAAATAAAAGACCCATGCAAAGGATACATGGATCTTACTGCTTTATATATTTCCAAAACGTTCCCTGTTTGCCTGGGATGCGTTGGACTAATTGCCTCAGCTGTAATTTCTTCATTTCTTTTTCTACTTCGGATTCTTTCATATTGTACACCACTGCAATTTCCCTCGTGGCGACAAGGTTGAAAAAACGCACAAAGTATTCAATATCCGGAAGTGGTTCCGGGTCCGGCATATCCGGAATGATTTCAGATAATATTGATATATAGACCTCATAAGGGTAGATACCGGATATCTTTATTCCTTCGTCTTCAATTTTCTCATTAAAGATAACAAGTGACGGTATCTCTTGTACGTCCATTTCCTGTGTGATCTTCAAGTCGCATTGGAATGCCTTTGCAGCAGCTTCTGAATTGATATCCTGTAAAAATTCCTTAGGATCGATGCCGGATGCCTCTGCACATTCCACCAGAATGTCAATTTCCGATATATTCTTCTTCTTCAGGAAAAGATATTCCCTCAGCTTGCGAAGGAACCGGATTCCGTTCTTTTTGCCTTGCAGTTCAGCGGCTTTGATGGCCAGGGATGCATTATAGGGCATGGTCGACGGAATCGCATTCGTAAGCCACAAATCTCCATCACAGCTCATGCCGGTACGGCTGGCGGTTTTTTCCCACACGTCCGCTAATTGGGAAGGCGCCTGCAGTTCTTTCTGGAAGCTTGGCGTCACCAATTTTCCTGTAAGGACATGCTTGATGCTGATTATTGGGCCGTATTCCATCTGGAGCTTCTTCAGTACAGGCTCCATCCCCCAGCATTGAGGACAAAGGGGATCGATGAAAACATATATTTCAGCTGGTTTTTTACCGAGCATTGAACAATGATGGCTATGGAGCCAATCCATAAAGTTATAAACTGATTTTTGAGAACTCAACTGCTTTCTCCTTTCTTGACTGTAGCTAAGTATGAAGGATACTTTACATAGATGTAAATACAAAAATTCTTTAGGCAAGTAAGAAAATGTAACCAGTCAAGTTATTTTACTTGTCCTCAGGCGTATTTACCATATGGTGGGCAGTTAAAGTAAGCCTCTGGATAAAGTACTCCCGAAATTCGCCTTGAATATTGTGTTCATCCATGGCTTTGCTCATGCATGAAAGCCATGCCTGGGCTCTCTCCGGGGTAATTTTAAACGGAAGGTGACGGGCTCTTAGCATCGGGTGGCCGTGCTCATTTGTGTATAGTGCAGGTCCGCCCAAAAACTGTGTCAGGAACTGAATTTGTTTGCGTGCAGTCTCTGTAAGGTCGTCAGGAAAAATCGGGTTCAATAGAGGATGATTTTGTACATGTGCATAAAAGCTGTTGATAAGTGCTTCCAGCCGTTCTTTGCCTATATATTCATAGGGTGTCTGTGTATTCATCTTAAAATCTCCTCTTACAACATATGTAAAGTAATTGTAGCAACAGGCAGTGAATTTCTCAAATAAATAGCTTGTGCAATCTTTCATTTGGCAAGGGTTTCCTCAGGGCCAAAAAAAAGAACGGCCATTAAAAGCCGTTCTTATATCAAGCCTGAAAAGTGCCCATAACCTTGGAAACGTAATTTTGCGTTTCTCGGAAAGGGGGCACGCCATTATACTTATCCACATTGCCGGGACCTGCATTGTATGCAGCAAGGGCAAGCTCATAGTTTTCATTGTACTTGGTGAGCATTTGCCGCAAATATTTCGCGCCGCCCATGATGTTCTGTTCTGGATCGAAAACATTCTGGACCCCAAGCCATTGGGCTGTGGTAGGCATGAGCTGCATCAGACCGGATGCCCCGGCATGGCTGACAGCTGACGGATTGAAGTTGGATTCCTGCTTAATGACCGAAGAAATGAGGCTGGACGGCAGATTGTATCTGGAAGCGGCGCTCTCGATCAAATTCTGGAATTGTGAGCCCGCGCCGCCGGCAATGTCCTGGACCGCCTGGTAGCCGGTGGCTTGCAAAGCTGGCATTGGAGTGCCTAAAGACGAGCCGCCGGATTGCTCCAGCAGCGTTGCCACGCTTCCGACACTCCCAAGCGTATTATTCAATACAGAAGGGTCGGATGGGTTTTCCAGGTAATCTGCCAGTATGTCCTGGAACAGTGTGGCCGTTGTTTGGGCTGTGCTTCCTGCAGAAACGGAAAGGCTCTGCAAAGCCTGTAATTCAATTGCCGTTTTGAGGTCTTGGACTTTCATGTGATTCCCTCCCTCTGTTCGTTTGTTTCTAGTCTTTATACCGCATCAGCTGGCTGTCAAACCTGCTGGCTGCCATCATCCCGCAAATAGGCTCTGTTAAACCTTAAGAAGAGCAGGAATGAGGAATCGCCCTATTCATTCCCGTCGTTGTATTTTTGTTTATAGAAACGCTTAATTTTATTATCGGTCTTCCGCAGGGGAATGTTGACTTCCCTTAGGAGATTTTCAAAATGTTTTTTTCCTTCGCCGTACTGTTGCACTTCGTATTCCAGTTCGAAATCCTCTGTGCCAAGGTAGCGGCTATGGTCAAGCACAAGCAGCCCCCCTTGGTATGGGAATTGTGCACGCTCTGTCGATAGGCTTCCGAAGTAAAGAACTTCGTCTGGCTTGATGCCCAGGTCCTGCTCCAGTATTCCGGATATCGGTCCTTCCGGAATGCGGTTTTCAAGCATCATTTTGTCTGCTTCGCTCTCTGAAAGGACTTCATTCGTTTCAAGCAGGCCTGTTTCCAGGGGCTGCTTCAATGTCATTTCATAGGAGCCTTTCTTTTTGCGTATCCGCAATGCAGACCGTTTTTCCTTTAAAGCGAAGCCGCTTGTGTCAAAATAATGGTTTTCCTGATGTGAAAAAGCATCATCGTTGATGGAGAAATACTCCTTCAATCGGGTGAATTCTTCTTTTGTAAGCATGTTTTTGAATTCAATTTCAATTTCCTGGTTCATATTTATGGTTTCCTTTCAGTTGCTATATATAGAATCTTACTTGAAACTTAGGCATACGTTAAGGGATATGATAAAATAATAGCTGGGTAAATGGGAGGGGTTACATGAGGAGGGGGACACTTGAGGTCCGTTCGGCCGACATCATCCCTGAGAAGCACATATTTAATAGACTGCAGCGATTAAACGCATGCTTTATATATGAACGGATAGAAGGATGATTATACATATACATCCGTCGGCGAAGATATATGGTAGATGCTGGTTGGAGGTTTGAAAGAAGCAAATCAGGTTATTTTACGTAATAGAGAAGAAAGTACGATTTTCCCCTTTTTCATAGGGTACCTGGCCATTTGGCTGGGGAATATTGAAGGTTATGCCAATTGTGGCAGGTTCGTAAGAGCGAACTACTTTTTATGTGAGAAGTTTGAGGCAGGTGCTGTTAGATGAATTGGGATGATTTTTTGGCTCCATATAAACAGGCAGTTGAGGAGCTGAAAGTGAAATTGCGGGGTATGAGGGCGCAATTTGAAAGGGAGCAGGTCCACTCTCCCATAGAATTCGTTACCGGTAGAGTGAAGCCGGTTGCGAGCATACTTGATAAAGCAGAAAGCAAAGGGATTCCGATTGATAAATTAGGGGAAGAAATACAAGACATAGCCGGCCTCCGGATGATGTGCCAGTTCGTCGATGATATTAAGGTGGTAGTGGAGCTTCTGAGGGCCCGCAATGATTTTGAGATCATCGAGGAAAGGGACTATATATCCAACAAGAAAAACAGCGGGTATCGCTCTTACCATGTTGTGCTTAAATATCCCGTCCAGACCATCCGCGGGGAAAAAATGATATTGGCTGAAATCCAGATCAGGACATTAGCGATGAATTTCTGGGCAACCATTGAACATTCCCTTAACTATAAATACAAAGGGCAATTTCCGGAAGAGATAAGGCTTCGCCTGAAGCGTGCGGCAGAAGCAGCTTATCTGCTTGATGAAGAAATGTCGGAGATCGCACTGGAAATCCAGGAAGCCCAAAGAGTGTTTTCACGAAAAAACGATGAAACGAACAAAGCACTCTGAGTAAAGAAAAGCATACATAAAAAATTCATGCCGGCAATGAATAAATAATGTGGGAGGGTACTATGAAATTCGCCATTACCTCAAAGGGAGACAATAAATCGAATAGGTTGATGCAGAGGATGAAGAGCTATCTTCAGGATTTTGAATTGACATTTGATGAAGAGAAACCGGATATAGTCATTTCAGTCGGAGGGGACGGTACATTGCTGTATGCGTTCCACCGATATAAATATCGCCTGGAACACACTGCATTTGTCGGAGTCCATACCGGACACCTGGGGTTTTATGCAGATTGGACTCCTGAAGAGATTGAAAAGTTGGTAATCGCCATTGCGAAAACCCCTTTTCAGGTGGTGGAATACCCATTATTGGAAATTATCGTCCGGTATGAAAACGGGATGGCGCCATCCAAATACCTTGCGCTCAATGAATCGACCGTCAAGGGTGTTGAGAGCACGCTCGTGATGGATGTAGTCATCAAGGGCGAGCAATTTGAGACATTCCGCGGGGATGGATTGTGCATTTCCACTCCGTCCGGAAGTACAGCATATAATAAAGCGCTTGGCGGAGCGATCATCCATCCGTCCATAAAAGCAATTCAATTGGCAGAGATGGCATCGATCAACAACAGGGTATTCCGGACAGTGGGATCTCCGCTGATTTTGCCGGACCATCATACATGCATGCTTAAGCCGATTAATCAAAAGGACTTTATAATAACAGTCGATCACCTGCAGATTCTGCAAAAGAATGTGAAATCGATCCAGTACAGAGTTGCAAATGAGCAGATCCGTTTTGCACGGTTCCGCCCATTCCCATTCTGGAAAAGGGTCAGGGATTCTTTTGTTGCGGAGTGATCAAAAGTAATGAGGAAAGAGTATGAAAGATTTTCAGTTAGAGTGGCAAGCGACGAAGGAAAGCGAAGGCAGGCTGCTGAGGGAGTTTTTATTCGAGCAATCGGTCTCTAAGGCGGCCTTGACTGATATTAAGTTTAACGGCGGCCTGATTGCGGTCAACGGAAAGGAAGTGACGGTTCGCCATCTTTTGCGGGAAGGGGACCGTGTACTTGTCCGTTTTCCGGAAGAACAGCCGAGTGAAGGGCTTGCTCCGGAACTGCTGCCGCTCGATATCGTTTACGAGGATGATTATGTCCTTGTCATAAACAAGGCACCGTACATGAATACAATCCCATCAAGGGAACACCCTGCAGGAAGTGTAGCGAACGCCGTTTTGGGGCATTACAAAAAGACGGGGATCAACTCGACTTTCCACGTCGTGACAAGGCTGGACAGGGACACATCCGGTCTCCTGCTGATCGCGAAGCACCGCCATATCCATTATCTGCTTAGCGAACAGCAGAAACAGAGACGCATAAAGCGCACCTATGAAGCGCTTGTATATGGGAGTGTTTCCGGGGATGGCGTAATCGAGGAACCGATCGGAAGAAAAACGACGAGCATCATAGAAAGGGAAGTCCGAAGCGACGGACAGTATGCCCTTACAAGCTATGCTTCCCTCGGGGGCTTCGGCCGCTTTTCGCATGTGGAGCTCAATCTTGGAACAGGCAGGACCCATCAGATCCGTGTCCATATGTCTTATATCGGCCATCCGCTTTTGGGGGATAGCCTGTATGGAGGAAGCAGGGATGCAATCGGGCGCCAGGCACTTCACTGCAAGCGATTGGAATTCTACCATCCGATCTCAGGTGAAAGGATCGTATTCCGGAAGGCTATGCCCGAGGACATGAAGAAGCTGCTTGAGGCGGATGTTTAAAAAGAAAGGGACCAGCCGGCTTAGGCTGGTCCATCTTTTTCATTATTCCTTACCCCTCTATGCTGCGGAACTTTTCGGCTACGTATGGCATGGAAGAAGCAACGCTTACGAGTTCCATTTCCGGGTAGCGTAAAGCAGTCAGCTTCCCGCCGAAAACGCAGCCTGTATCGATGTTGTATGTATTATTGATGATATGTGGCTCTTTTACTGGTGTGTGCCCGTAAACAACTACGGACTTTCCTTTGTATTTTTTTGCCCAATTTCTGCGGACCGGGTAGCCATCTGCATGGAATTGTCCGGTTATATCGCCATATAGGACGAAGGTTTCCACCTTTTTTCCGGTTTTGCCGAGAAAATCTTCGCGGAAACCGGCGTGGGCGACAATGAGGGAGCCGTTGTCCAATACCTGATACAAGGGAGCATTTTCATATAAGTGAATGAATTTTTTTGATATCCGGGTCCTTTCCTTGGGAGGAAGGGCCTTCAATTCAGCGACTGTAGTCTCAAGGCCGTGGGTTACCTGGACATTCCTTCCGAGCATATACCTATATAGCTTGTTGCAATGATTGCCCGGAGAATAGAAGGCTTTTTCGGCTTTAACTGCATCGTAGACCTTTTCGATGACCTTAAGCGATTCAGGTCCGCGGTCCGTTAAATCCCCTACAAATGACAGGATGCGGCCCTCAGGGTGAATGGGTATTCCGCTGTCCCATTTGTAGCCGAGTTTTTCCGTGAGCTCTGCCCACTCGCCATAGCAACCATGAATGTCCCCTATGATATCTATTTTCAAAATCAATGCTCCTTTCTTTTCGGTTTTACTATATAATATTTTAATCAAATCTACGAAACATATGAACAGATACCTTTAAAAAAACAGGGATGGGCAATTCGCCGGCACAGGGGAGCGGCATGAGTGAACAGGAGGGAAAGCGTTGGGAGAACAATACGAAAAAGAACAAGAAAAAATGAGTGAAAAACTCCTTCTTACTTCATTGGAAAATGACCGGCTGGATGATTTCCGGGAAGAGTTCCTGGATTTGCACCCCTATGACCAAGCCCAATTCTTTTCCAAGCTGGAGGAAGAAGAACGGTTAAAAGTGTTCCACTATCTGTCTCCGGAGGAGATGGCTGTCCTCTTCGAAAATCTGGAGATAGAAGACGATGAGTATGAAGAGATTCTGGCTGAAATGAATCCGACATATGCGGCAGATATGCTGTCGGAAATGTATGCCGATGACGCGGTCGACGTCCTTAATGAGCTGGATAAGGAACAGGTAGTCACTTACCTGACAATTATGGATGATGATGCTGCGCAGGAAATCCGCGAGCTCCTCCATTATGAGGAGTACACAGCAGGAAGTATCATGACGACGGAGTTCATTGCCATTTCAGCAAACCAGACTGTCCGTTCGGCTATGTATATCCTGAAGAAGGAAGCACCCAGTGCGGAAACCATTTATTATTTGTATGTAATCGATGATGATAAAAAGCTGGCCGGAGTCGTATCGCTCAGGGATCTGATCGTCAGCGACGATGATATGATGATTTCTGAAATCATGAATGAGCGGGTACATTCCATTTCCGTCAGCGAGGATCAGGAATCAGTTGCAAATACAATGAAGGACTATAACTTCCTGGCGCTCCCTGTTGTTGACTTCCAGAACCATCTTCTTGGGATTATCACAGTCGATGATATTATCGATGTTATGGCAGAAGAGGCATCTGATGACAATTCCAAATTGGCCGGTTTGTCGGATGTGGATTCACCGGATAGAAACCCTTTCTCTGCAGCAAGAAAAAGGCTTCCATGGCTTGTTATTCTTTTATTCCTTGGACTGATGACCGCAAGCCTGATCGGAAGGTTCGAGGCTGCGTTGGAGCAGAAAGCGATTTTGGCCATTTTCATCCCGCTGATTGGGGGTATGGCCGGTAACTCTGGAACCCAGGCGTTGGCGGTGGTCGTAAGAGGGATCGCTACTGGGGACCTTGAAGAAGTGAACAAGTGGAAATTGATCCTCAAGGAAGCATTCACCGGTATGATTATCGGGGCGACGTGCGGCGCAATCATTTCGATTGTCATTTTCCTGATTTACGGGGAGCTTTTACTTGGCTGTTTGGTTGGAGGAGCCATCTTTGCAACCTTGATTGTTTCGACTTTGGCCGGATCGCTCGTACCGTTGATTATGCATAAAATGAACATTGACCCGGCGGTTGCTTCAGGGCCGTTTATCACAACGATAAGCGATATTATTTCCATCCTT
>CAKQBC010000015.1 GCA_934215995.1 uncultured Bacillus sp.
ACATGTACTTGATACATTTTTATTCCTCCTCTTTTCTTTGTACGTACCCTTTGTTCATTTATTTATTTTTAAAAGCACCATGCAAAGTGCTTTGATGTTCTATATATTCCACCAATCCCAATTACAAAACATAAAATCGAAAAACAGCCTGGCCCTTGCGGGAGATTGTTCATTAAACCCGCCGGTCCCAATCAGTTTCTGAGCGCCTGGCCAATAGGCAATCTTTTGATATAGCCTGCGATATTCATGTAGAATGTATGGTGATTGGCCGGGCTGTACAGGGTTTAGGCTTGTTGTAGTGAGTATAGCCGGGTGAAATAAAAGATTGAAAGAGGGGTGTTGCTTTAATGCTGTTGCCAGTCAATGTCCATTCATCCTGGGAGCCGTTTTTGACGCAGGGGATTATGGAGAAGCTGGATGAAATAGAAAGAAAGATAGGGACTGACTACAATCCGGACAGGGCAGAAGCCGTTCTGCGATTTCTTACGACAGACCTTCACAAAGTCAAAGTGATCTGGCTTGGCCAGGATGTCTACCCAATGAAGGGGGCAGCCACCGGAAGATCATTTGAAGTAGGGGGATTAACGGACTGGGTCCGTCCATTCCGCCAGGTTTCCCTGAAAAACATATTGAGGCTTCTCCATAAGCAATACAATGGGATTGAAAGATATGAAGATATAAAGCCTTTTTCGGAGGTTAAGAAGGAAATTGCATCAGGACAATTTCCGGTTCCTGATCCTCATGAATGGTTTGATTCCCTTGAAAGGCAAGGGGTTTTGTTTCTGAATACTTCATTTACGTGTGAAACGGGCAAACCGAATAGTCATAAGCATATTTGGAGTGAATTCTCACAGGAGGTGCTTCATTATATCTCCAGGGTGCGGCCGGACTGTATCTGGTTTCTCTGGGGAAAAGAAGCAATCGGCATGAAAACATTTATTCCGAAAGGCATCTTCTTTGAAAGCCGTCATCCGATGATGTGCAGCAGCAAGTATCCGGATGATTTTCTGAAATTCACTGGATTTGAACAGACAAAACAGATGATTAAATGGATCTGAAATCGATTTTTTACGACAATGTTTCACATGAAACATGATAAAGCGACAGGGGGATGACAAGCTTTTGAACGGGAGAATAAACTGTATGAAATGCCGCCATTATTTTGTCACATGGGATCCGGGTGCACCAAAGGGATGCCGTTTTTTCGGGTTTAAGTCTAGGGAAATGCCATCTGTCGTTGTTTTACGGTCTTCAGGCAGGCCATGCCTGAAGTTTGAAGTGAGAAAAAAAGGAGGCCGCCAAGTTAGGAGCGGACAGGCGCATATGGTAAAATTAATTGAAACTTCACTAAACTGAATGAACTGAAAATGTACGCCAGAGGTGGAAATATGGATATTTCAACAAAAACAATAGTGGAAAAAATGGAGTCACTGATTGGCCAGGCCAGGAATTCTTCATCCGATCATGAAATGCAGGCTTATGCGACAGCCATAAAAACGCTTTGTGAACTGATTTTGGAGCAAGGGCCTCCGGAACAGGCGGCGCTGACTCCAGCGAAGTCTGAGGGATTTGCGAATCCGGAAACAGTTTCTTCTGCGGTTCCCGATAAGCCGATGAAAATTGATGAAGCCAATGGCGGCTCATTACTGGATTTTTGAATACCGGCTTAAGCCGAATAAATAGCAAATGTTAATGGGGGTAGACATGATGAAGCTTTTTATTACAATTGGGGCGATCAGCGCATTTCTTTCTGTTGCCCTGGGAGCTTTCGGGGCACACATGCTTGAAGGGAGAATACCTGCAAAGTATATCGATACATGGGGGAAAGGTGTACAATATCAAATGTTCCATGCTGCCGGCCTACTTATTGTCGGATTGCTGGCAGGGAAAATAGGGACGCCATCTGTGCTTAATTGGTCAGGCTGGCTGATGTTATTCGGTACAGTTGTTTTTTCCGGAAGCCTCTATGTATTAAGCGTAACGCAAATCAAAGTTCTTGGTGCCATTACGCCGATTGGGGGAGTGTCCTTCCTTGCGGCCTGGGTACTGCTGATCATTGCTGTAAATAAATATTTATAGGAACAGGAATAAAACCCTTGCAGATTCTGCAAGGGTTTTATTTATCCTTATCTTGGTTGGTAGGGCACCGTTGGCATCATGCCGCCCCTGAATGGATAATCGTATTCGATTTCTTCATCAAATGTGACATAGTCCAGGTTCACCATCAGAAGCAATATCCGCATCCCTGTTTGGGGATCGCTGATGATGATATGGTCGCGTCCTGCTGCTTCAATGATGCCTTTGAATTTTTTGGCGTTCCATTCCATGTTATTTTCATATGTCATATAAAAGGTTGCTAATTTTCCCTTGTTCAGACGAAGGATATTTTCTACGAAGGATTGGTTTAACGGAAGCATGCCAGGCAAATTACTAAGGCTGTTTGAACCTTGAGTGCCTCCGGAAAAGCTTCCTGGGATCTGGCCTACAGGTATAAGAGTGCCCCCTGAAGCCTCCAATGGCCCGCCGACATATTGGGTTTGCTGAGTCGGCTGCTGGGTCGGCAATGGCTGCTGCGTATAAACAGGCTGTTGCCCGGGCATATTCTGCATCCCTTGGGTTCCTCCATAATATTGCTGTTGTTGCCTAGGAACTGAATAAATTGGGTTCACATATTGATTCGAGCCATTTTGAGTCATTATATAACCTCCATATTCCATTTTATAAAAATGCCAGTAGCCGCCTGGAAATGAAAAGGGAGGAATCGGTTACGTATTCTGGCAGAAGGCGGATATAAAAGGAAAGTGCCGCTTGAAGGCGAACTTCCTGCTTTAGTAAGTTGAATAAACGTCAGGGCATTCATCACCCGACGGGGCAAAAAAGCAATGGCTCTTGTAGCGGCCTTCATTTGCCTGGTTATACCAGGTTGGAGGGCAATCGCCCTCGGGCTTGAAAAACCACAAGGCATAGGAAGCTGGAAAGAACCTTTCCCCATTCACTACTCTCCGTGCCAGATCAATATCCCTTTGTCGTGCTTTCTGATAAAAATAACCTTTTTGGGTGGCTTCAAAGCCGCCGGGATTCTGGAAGACCATATCTTCAATGCTTCTGATTTGCTTGAAATCAAGGCAATTCGCCCTCACCCGGTTAACGCCGACATTCCCGACCATCAGCATGCCGAGCTCGCCTTCGCCTTCAGCTTCTGCGCGCATAAGGCGGGCCAGTAATTTAAGCCCCTCTTCGTTGTATGGAATGACGCCCATTCTGTTCACCTCATCATGAATCGCGGTCTGTTGCCTATATGTGACTGCCTACTGTTCCATGTATATGCAACGGGCCAAAAAGAATGCATAAAAAAAACCTGCCTGAAAAGGGCAGGTCTTCATCTGTTAGATTGAAAGGAAGGAGGATACTTTATCTTCTTCCAGGATATTGCCCACGAAGAAGGAGCCGAACTCCCCGTAACGGGCGCTTACTTCGTCAAAACGCATTTCATAGACTAGTTTTTTGAATTGCAGGACGTCGTCGGCAAACAGGGTAACGCCCCATTCGTAATCGTCGAAACCGACAGAGCCTGTGATGATTTGCTTCACTTTTCCGGCGTATTGGCGGCCGATCATCCCATGGTCGCGCATCATTCTTCGGCGGTCATCCATCGGAAGCATGTACCAGTTGTCCTCGCCTTGGCGTTTTTTATCCATCGGATAGAAGCAAACGTGTTTGGCTTTTGGCAAAATCGGGTTCAGGCGTGCCATGATCTGCGGATTTTGATATGGATCCTCATCGCCAGGAAGATAGTTTCCTAGCTCTACTACAGATACATATGAATGTGCCGGAACTGTATACTCAGCCAGTTTGGATTTATTGAATTCATTTTCGATTTCATTCAATTCTTCCATCGTAGGGCGGAGAATCATCATCATGAAATCTGCTTTTTGGCCTACAATCGTGTACAGAGCATGGCTGCCTTTGTTATCCGCCTGAACGCCGTTCCACTTTTCAACCATTGCCGAAAACTCAGAAATCGCTGTTTGGCGCTCGTCATCGGAAAGCATTTTCCAGATTGTCCAGTCTATTGTTCGGAAATCGTGCAAACAATACCAACCATCTAATGTTTGTGCTGGTTCACTCATTCAGATCACTCCCATATACCTTCTATTTTCATGAATACTATATCACAATCATCAGAAAATATAGTTTTTTAAGCTCTCTTGCCATGAAGTTGTAAGAAATTCAAGAATAATGAAATGAAGCTGCCGCTCTCGCTGACAAGTTGAAAGTTCTTGCCCGTGTATAGGGAAGCAAGTGACATTTCTTTGTCCAGCTGGTTTCAAAGGGCATGAACAAGGAAACTATGCATATGTAAACAATGGGATATCGAAGGTGCAGCATTCTATGGGGGATTGCAGAGCAAGAGGAACTCTTCCATAGAAATTTTGGCAAATTTTCAGTATGCTATAAATATCTAGATAGAGGGAGGGAAACATGTGAGCGATTTATTTTCATCATTGAAAGAAAGAGTGAAGGGAAATAACGTCAAGATTGTATTTCCTGAAGGGATGGATGACCGTGTACTAGAAGCTGTCGGCCGTCTTGCAGCGGAACAAATCCTGACTCCTATTATAATCGGAAACATAGAAGCGATTGAACAGAAGGCGAAAGAACTTGATATATCCCTGAAAGCAGCAGAAATCTACGATCCAGGAAATTATATTATGATGGATGAGCTTGTATCTGCATTTGTGGAGCGTCGTAAAGGCAAGATGTCACCGGAAGAAGCCCGTGAATTGCTCCTTGATGAGAATTATTTCGGGACGATGCTCGTATACGCCGGAAAAGCGGATGGGCTTGTAAGCGGGGCGGCACATCCGACAGCCGACACTGTACGTCCTGCACTTCAGCTTATTAAGACAAAGCAGGGCATCAAGAAAACATCGGGTGTATTCATTATGGTGCGCGAAGATGAAAAGTATGTGTTCGCCGATTGTGCGATCAACATCTCTCCGGACAGCCAGGACCTGGCTGAAATCGCGGTTGAAAGTGCAAAAACAGCCAAAATGTTCGGCATTGAACCGAAAGTGGCCATGTTAAGCTTCTCTACAAAAGGTTCGGCGCAATCAGAGGAAACGGAAAAAGTTTCGGCTGCGGTCGAGATTGCTAAGCAAATCGATCCATTCTTGCTTGTGGACGGAGAATTCCAATTTGATGCAGCATTCGTTCCTTCAGTGGCGGCTGCCAAAGCACCTGATTCGGTCATCCAAGGCGATGCCAATGTATTTGTTTTCCCAAGCCTTGAAGCAGGCAACATCGGTTATAAAATAGCACAGCGCCTTGGCGGCTTTGAAGCTGTCGGCCCGATCCTGCAAGGATTGAACAAGCCGGTCAACGACTTATCCCGGGGCTGTTCAAGTGAAGACGTATATAAATTGGCGCTGATTACAGCTGGACAAGCCCTTAATCAGTAGTGGAAAGGCAAGGTTTTTTCTCTCCTGACTATTCGGCCGGCAAGGCTGGCGGAAGGCGGGAAAGCACAAGCCGCTTGCAAAAAAGAGAGGCAAAGCTATGAGTAAAGAAAACTCTTTGATAAGACAGAAGGTTTGGAGAATCATTGACCAGACGACAATGGGCCCAGGTTTTTCGGCATTGAATTCATTTGCGATAGACGATGCGCTATGCACGGTTTCGGGGAAAGGCCTGATTCCGGCCACTGCCCGGGCGTGGGTCCATCCGCCGACTGTGGTTCTGGGCATACAGGATGGGCGCCTTCCCTATTTGGATGAGGGTGTTGGCTTTTTGCATGCACAGGGCTATGATGCGGTCATACGCAATTCGGGCGGCTTAGCTGTCGTACTGGATGAAGGTGTATTAAATCTCTCTTTAATATTCAATGAGCAGCAAGGACGCATTGATATCAACCGTGGCTATGACGCAATGGCCGGGTTGGTAACCGAAATGTTTGCCGGCTATGGCGTGAATATTGAAGCGCGAGAGATAACGGGCTCTTACTGCCCGGGAAGCTACGACCTCAGCATCGGAGGCAGAAAGTTTGCGGGAATTTCCCAGAGGAGAATCCGGCATGGCGTAGCCGTCCAGGTTTACCTCTGTGTATCAGGCAGCGGTTCTGAACGGGCGGAACTGGTGAAGGAGTTCTATCACCGGAGCAAAAGACAGGCCGAAACAAAGTTTGCCTATCCTGAAATAAAACCTGGGGTCATGGCCTCGCTCAGCGAGCTATTTCAAGAAGAGCTATCGATACAGGATGTGATGAAGAAGCTTCTCCTCACCCTCCATAAGAATGGGGAATCCATCTATTCATCCCAGCTTTCCGAAGAAGAGGCTGACCTGTTCGGGGCATATTTCACCCGGATCAAGGACCGGAATGAACGAATAAAACCGCGGACTCCTTAAAGTCGCGGTTTTTATTGGGAAAAGCTACACGATTCCGGGATAACATCCAGCGCAGGGGGACGGAATGGCTGGTGAGGTTTTATTCGGCTACCTTTTCCAGATTGCCGTTCCTGTCCATCTTGAATTTGGTTGCTTGCTGGCTATCTTCCTCCAACAATACCATTTTGCGGGCCCTGTTCATGATTTTCATGATCGTTTCATAATCTTCCTGGATTGTTTCGGAGTTTTCCTCCATATTGGCGATTTTCTTTTCAAGCTCGTCCTTTTGCTTTTCGAGCTTCTTGTAGTCGGTTTTCATATTATGCAATTCTGCTTTTAATCTTTCGTTTTCTGACTTTACTACTTCCGTGTGCAAGCTTTGGGTATTCATAGATTGCAAAAAGGAAATAACGTCTTTAAGGGTCATGTCCCTGCTGTCTGCAGCTGGTTTGGCAGCCTCGTTTCTGAAAACATGCAATTCATTTTCTGTTTCCTGAACCGCACTCGGTACGGCGGAGAGGATCTCTTCCGGCTCAGCCATCAATCCGGCTTCTGCCATTGTAGGGGTAGGCGGTGTATAGAGCAGCTTCTTTTTGCCTCCCTGATCCCTTCCAAGCAGCCGGTTTCTCTGTTTACGCTGTTTTTTGGCCAACTGGAGCGCTTTTTCATACGTATGCCTTACGACTGCGTTCCATCTGAATCCGCAGGCTGCAGACGTACGGTTCAGCTTATCCCCCACTTCCTCGAATGCATTCAGCTGCGTGCTGGCTTCACGCACATGCCGCAACACGGTTTCGGCGAGAAGCAAATCATCTTCTTCCGTCCAGGCGTCTTGTCTCACTTTCATTTCCACTCTTCCTCTCAAAGATAATTTTCCTATATATTGGAATTAATAATCATATTCTGTACAAATTACTAAGGTTTTATACACTGAAGTTAAAAGGATGATAGAGTGCGGATGCTTTTGCGGCGATCGTTTCCCCATACGGGTTCGCACACAATAAAATTGGCATCACCCGTTTTGACTTTCATGTTAAGAAAGAGTAAAATACGCTTAGTGTTTATTTACCGACTGTAAAACCGCGTATAAGCGGTTACCATATAAGGAAAACGGCAAAAGCAAGAAAGGATGGATCATAAAGGGATGGCGAATGAATTCAGAGTGTGCGACGACTGCCAGGCTACAAACATCAAAACACTCATTCCGAAACTGAAGGAAGTAGATCCTGATGCAAAGATCGAGATCGGCTGCCAGTCATACTGCGGGCCGGGAAGGAAAAAGTCCTTTGCATTTGTGAACAATAGGCCGGTGGCGGCACCGACAGAAGATGAGCTGATCGATAAAGTGAAAGCGAAGCTCAAAAAATAACGCCCGATTAACAGAGGGTGTTTTTTTATGCGAAAAAAGCCAGGCGGAGCGCAGTTTTGGCCAGCTATACACCCTTTTTAAGGTTGTTGCCAGCCACTCTTAAGGTTATCTTTTCATCTGGAGAAATGGTAAAATAGCGGTAAAGATTTACGAAATTTCGGAGTTTTTTGCGCTGCACCATAAATATAAAAAGAGGTTTTGCTGATGGAATATTCTTTGGAGAAACTAGAAGAGGAAAAGGTGTTTAAAGACCCCGTCCATCGGTACATCCATGTTAGGGACAGGGTCATATGGGATTTGATCGGAACCAGGGAATTTCAACGATTGAGAAGGATCAAGCAGCTTGGGACCACGTTCCTCACGTTCCATGGCGCCGAACATAGCCGTTTCAACCATTCGCTTGGGGTATATGAAATTGTGAGGAGAATCATCGATGATGTGTTCAGCGGCCGTCCTGAATGGGATGGGAAGCAGCGGCTGCTGTCTTTATGTGCGGCATTGCTTCATGACCTTGGGCATGGGCCGTTTTCACACAGCTTTGAAAAGGTGTTCCACCTGGATCATGAGAATTTCACGCAGGCGATCATCCTGGGTGATACAGAAGTGAATCAAGTCCTGAAAAAAGTGGAACCCGGCTTTCCGAAGCAAGTAGCCGAGGTCATTGCCAAAACGCATCGCGATAAGTTGGTTGTGAGCCTGATTTCCAGCCAGATTGATGCCGACCGGATGGACTACCTGCAGCGCGATGCCTATTTTACCGGAGTCAGCTACGGCCATTTTGATATGGAGAGGCTGCTTCGCGTCATGAGGCCAAGGGAAGACCAGGTAGTCTTCAAAAGCAGCGGCATGCATGCAGTGGAAGACTACATCATGAGCAGGTACCAAATGTACTGGCAAGTTTATTTCCATCCGGTTACGAGAAGCGCTGAAGTTATTTTGACAAAAGTGCTCCACAGGGCTAAGGAACTGCACGGAAGGGGCTATCCGTTCAAGCGGGAACCCGTCCATTTTCTGTCCCTGTTCGCCGGGAATGTGACGCTTGAAGAATATATCGGCCTCGACGAAAATGTTGTCATGTATTACTTCCAGGAGTGGGAAAATGAAGATGATGCCATTCTGAGCGACCTGTGCAGCCGATTCGTCAACAGGAGGCTGTTCAAGTATGTAGAATTCCATCCAGCCAGCGGCATGCAGAAAATCATGGAGCTTACCGCTTTATTCAAAAAAGCTGGGATCGACCATACATATTATTTAGTAATCGACCATTCATCGGACCTGCCGTATGACTTTTACCGGCCGGGGGAAGAAGAAGAGCGCCTGCCGATTCATCTTCTGAAGAAAAATGGAGAAATAAAGGAGCTTTCGCGGGAGTCTGACATTGTGGATGCGATAACCGGGAAGCGCAGAACGGACCACAAATTATATTACCCGGAAGACTTCCTGCTGGATGAATCATCGAAGAAGAAAGTGAAGAGGCAGATTCGCGCCTTATTGGATTCTATGTAGGCAAGTTTGGATAAAGGAGGAACCGCAAGTTGTTTAAAGACCATGCAAGAATTATCCAGTCAATCGCTGCAGTAGGGGAGATTGCCGGCAGAAAAAAGCTTCAGAAGATGATCTATATCGCCAAAAAAATCTCATTCCCTTTCCAAGAAAAATATGAATTCCACTTTTATGGTCCTTATTCAGAAGAGCTTACGCTCCGGGTGGAGGAGCTTTGCGACATGGGTTATTTGGATGAATCCCACGAGAAGAAAAACGGCTATCATCAATACTGCTATTCCGTCTCGAAGGAGGGGCTCACTTTCCTGGAAGCATATAAAGAGGATATGCCCCGCCTTGAGGACTGCCTGCTTGATATGAACAGCCAGAATGCCCGTTTCCTGGAACTCGTCGCGACAATCCTCTATTTCGATCCGCTGCCGATGGATGAAGTCGCTGAAAAAGTGTTCACTCTTAAGGCAAAACAGAAATATACTTTGGAAGAAGTGAAGGACGCTTACCGCTATATTGATGCATTGAAGGAGAAGCGGGAAGCAAACTGAAAAGGTTATTCATCGGCAGCAATGCCCTGTAATAACGTCAGGGGCCGGCCGCCGGCCCCTTTTTCGTCTCTCTATATTCCTGCCTCTAGTGGAGAACCCAAGACTAAAAAAAGCACATGCCCATCCAGCGTATTGGAAGGCCATGTGCTTGCTTTTGCGGGTTCTTATTTGTCGCTTAGTCTTGTTCCAGCTATAGCGTAGTGGTTTTTGCTCATTTCTTCAATGAAAACCACGATATTTTCTTTCGGTGCACCTGCTGTTTCAGATACAGCCTCTGTTACTTTTTCCACTAGCGCTTTCTTTTGTTCTTCAGTGCGCCCTTCAAGCATTTTCACAGTGATATATGGCATCTGGCTTTAGCTCCTTTCTGATTATCTGATAACAGTTTTCCACAACCCATTGCGAAAATCAAGGCATCATTCTGAAATACGCCGGCAAAATGGCTGTATCTGGAAATTTTGTTCTGTTGAGCCATGACAGGAAACTTTATTGAGGCAGCCAGTTAAGCTATACTAATGTTACGAATAAAGTGGAGTGTGATGTATGGACTTTTTGAATAGTTTTTTCAGGTTTTCGTTAGAAGAGCTTCCGTTTGTGGTTATATCTGTTGTCATCGCTTTCACGGTGCATGAATTTGCCCATGCGTACACAGCTTATAAATTCGGGGATCACACAGCCAAGAATCAAGGAAGGCTGACACTGAACCCTTTGCAGCATATCGATCCTCTCGGAATGATCCTGATTCTGATATTTGGGTTTGGCTGGGCAAGGCCAGTGCCTGTGAACAGATACTATTTTAAGAACCCTAGGCTTGCTGGAATCCTCGTATCGGTTGCGGGCCCGGTCAGCAATCTGCTGCTGGCTGTCTTTGCATTTTTGATTTATTATGGAATCGCAGCTGCAGGGATAGGTCCATCGATGCCGCTGTTCGTCCAGACATTCCTGCAGCAATTCATTTATTTCAATGTCCTGTTGTTTGCCTTTAACTTGCTTCCGCTGCCTCCATTGGACGGCTACCGGATCATCGAGGACCTGGTTCCTCTGAATGTACGCGCCAAGATGACGCAATATGAGCAGTACGGCGCTTTGGTATTTCTTATCCTGGTTTTGACGCCGCTAGGCAACTATACAATTCATCCGGTTCTCTATACGGTTATACCGGCAATCATGCAGGGACTGCACCAGATATTCGGTGCTATTTTCCTATGATGGGAGGAAAGAAGATTTTATGGAAAATAAAAAGAAAAAAGTACAATTCAATATTATAAAAAACGACCCGACCGACGGGCATAAGGGCTTCGGCGCCGGAGCGCTGAGCCTTGAAAATATTTCACCTGTGATCATCGATGTCGAGGCGAAGGAAGCGACGATTGAAATCGGGGCGATGCATGCAAGAAGTCCCGTTGAGAAAGGAATCAAGTTCCTTCCCGATAAAGAGCAGGTGCCTGGGGGCAAGCCGTACTGGCTGATCTGGGTGGCCATCGAACGGAATGAGAAGGGCCCATATTATGCAGGCGTAACAGCATGCGAAATGACCGTGGACAGAAGTATCCGGCGCGGATATAAGTCCCTGCCGGAGCATGTGAATAGGCTGGATAAGGCAATGAAACGGCAAATCATAGCGTCCCATATGGACCAGCCGTCAAAGGAAATATTGCGGAACTTTTTGAAGCAGCATAATGAAGCAATGTGGGAGAATTCCGGCGAGGAGCTCAAAAACCAGCTTCTCTGATCAGATGCAAAATTCCACTCTTAACGGACTCTGTTTGCTGAAGAAGGGAAAAGGAATATAAACACAAATATGTCCATTTATCGAATTTTGACAAAGTTGGAATTAATTACTTGTCGTTTTGTGTAAAAATAAGTAAACTTAGTAACAGCGTGCAACGCTGTAAAACTAGGACACGAAAGAAGGCTATCCCCTCCACCGGCATATGGGGGGAATAGCCTTTTTTCATTTTCCTGTTCTCGTTGCCTTTCAGGGGAGAGGCTTATAAGAAGGGAATCCATTTTTTATACCATTGTTTTTTTTCTTCTTTTTCCTTTTTCGGTTCCTCTGGCTTGTGATCTTCTGCATGCACCGTACAGCTTTCCGCCGGTTCACTGCCTTTTGTGAAATACGTCAATATGGCTTCGGGACAGTTGCCTGTCGCCAATTTTCCGCTTTCCGGATCGATTTGGACGGCTATCACATTTTTCGATGCGGGTGTGAATTGGCTGAACTTTGATTTCTTCAGGCTTTCCTCCATGAAGTCGGCCCATACCGTTTTTGCATATTTCTTTTCGGCGGGGCTTTCGATCAATTTGCCCTGGTCATAGCCGGTCCATACGCCAGCCACAAGGTCAGGCGTATAACCGATCATCCAGCTGTCCGTTTTCGTAGAGCCCGATTTTCCGGCATATTGCCTCGTTAATTTAGGGATGATAGCTGCCCCTGTGACAGTGGCATGCCCATTGTACTGTTCATTGAAGACCCCGGTAAGCATGCCGGTCATAACGAAAGCCAAGTCCGGATCAATTGCCTTTCCATGCTGGTCCGGTGCCTGATAGAGGACTTCGCCCCGATAGTTCTCGACCCGTTTGATGAACTGCGGCTTGATTGCCTTGCCGCCGTTGGCGAGTATTCCGTATGCATTCACCATCTCAATCACTTTCACGCCGGAAGTGCCGAGTGCGGAAGAGGGTAAGGTATCCATTTCACTTTTGATCCCGAACCTTTTGGCAGTGGCATTCAATTTTTTTTCGCCAAGGAAAAGGTGGGTTTTGACTGCGTACACATTATCCGATAAGGCAATGGCCTCAGCGAGCGTTATTTCTTTGTCCGCGTATTGCGAATTGAAATTGTTTGGCTTATATGGAGCGTTTCCATTGCTGAATGTAAAGGTTGTCGCTTCGCTTTTCAGCATAGTGGCCGGTGTGAATCCATGCTCCAGGGCCGCATAGTATAGAATCGGCTTGATTGTCGAACCCGGCTGCCGAAGGGCTTGGGTTGCGCGGTTGAACGGGCTTTCCTGGTAATTCCTCCCGCCTACGAGGGATGTGACTTCGCCGCTGTTCGGGTCCATGGCAACCAATGCGCCCTGCATATCGGTTTCTGCAGCGAAGTTGTTTGCAAATGCCTTTTCAGCTGCCTTCTGCATCGCCAAGTCCAGGGTGGTGTATACTTTCAGCCCACCCATCGCCAAATCCTTCTCATTCAGGCCCAAATCCGTTTTCAAGGCTTGCTTAACAGCGGCTGTGAAGTAAGGGGCAGCCTCTTCACGCTGCTTATGGACGCCGGACAGGGCAATGGCTTCCTCCGATATCATTTGCAGGTCATCCTTGCTGATGTATCCGCTGTTCTTCAAGGCGGCAAGGACAACGCTTTGCCGATTTTTGGCTTTCTCCCATGACACAAACGGGGAGAAGTAGGACGGTCCTTTCGGTATGCCTGCAAGCATGGCCGCCTCCGCCACAGTCAGATCAGCTGCGTCCTTGCCGAAATAATATTGGCTGGCTGCCTGGACACCGTAGGCTCCATGCCCGAAGTAGATCGTATTCAGATAGCCTTCGAGTATCTCATCTTTTGTATAGTTCAACTCAATCCGTTTTGTATAAAAGGCTTCGTTCATTTTCCGGTACCATGTTTTTTCATGGGACAAGAATAGATTGCGGGCGTATTGCTGCGTGATCGTGCTCGCCCCCTGTACTTTGGAGCCGGCCTTCAGGTCGGCAACAAGCGCTCCGGCGATCCGCTTATAATCAAACCCGTTATGCCTGTAAAAATGCTGGTCCTCGACAGCAATCACAGATTGGACAAGGTGGGGGGAAATATCCTTCAATTGCACCCAATACCGCTCCTGCCCGTTATTCGATTCAGCTATGATGGCCCCATCCGCACTGTAAAAAAGAGAGGACTGCTGTACAGCAAGCGGGGGAGCACCGAGAATTTTGGCGTATACAAGGAACCCGGAATAGAGGACCAGGCAGAACGCAAAGCCGATCATTGCCATAAAAAAACAAGCCCGTGCTATTTTTCCTGCTTTCTTATAAAGATTATCCGGTAAAGCCTCCATCTGATCACCCCTGCTTATCCTTTTTCTAACCAGTATGGCAGTAAATAATGGTTTCCAAACATTTCGCCCCTTTGTTAGAAAATTTTTCTTGTAATGTCGGAAATTTACTCTATAATTTTTTTGTCTGTACTTTTTGCATGTTTTCCGAAAGGGCTGAACGTGTATAGGATACATATGGACCGTTTAAAGCCTTCATTGCTGAAAGGAAAGGCCAGGTTACGGAAAGGGAGCGATAAAATATGGGGATTTGGTTTACGGAAAAACAAACGGATCATTTTGGAATCACAATGAAAATCAATAAAACGCTGCATACAGAACAGACGGACTTCCAGAAGCTCGATATGGTGGAGACGGAAGAATGGGGCAACATGCTCCTTCTTGATGATATGGTCATGACTTCAGAAAAGGATGAATTTGTTTACCACGAAATGGTGGCGCACGTACCGTTGTTCACACATCCGAACCCGGAGTATGTCCTAGTTGTCGGAGGCGGGGACGGAGGAGTGATCCGAGAGGTGCTGAAACATCCGGGTGTCAAAAAAGCAACACTTGTTGATATAGACGGCAAGGTCATTGAGTACTCAAAAGAGTTCCTGCCTTCCATTGCCGGCAAACTGGATGACTCCAGAGTCGATGTTCAGGTGGGGGACGGTTTCATGCATATAGCGGAAGCCGAAAACCAATATGATGTCATCATGGTTGATTCAACTGAGCCTGTAGGCCCTGCGGTGAATCTGTTCACGAAAGGCTTCTACGCAGGCATCAGCAAAGCATTGAAAGATGACGGTTTATTTGTTGCACAATCGGACAACCCGTGGTTCAAAGCGGATTTGATCGCCAGTGTCCAGAAGGATGTGAGGGAGATCTTCCCGATCACCAAATTGTATACGGCCAATATACCGACATATCCAAGCGGCCTGTGGTGCTTCACACTCGGATCCAAGAAATATGATCCGCTTCAGGTTGCAGAAGAACGTTTCCATGAAATTGAGACGAAATACTATACCAAAGAACTTCATAAGGCAGCCTTTGTCCTGCCCAAGTTTGTTGAAGATCTGACGAAGTAAGGAGAACAACGAATGAAATTTGATGAAGCCTATTCTGGGAATGTTTTTATCGGAATGAACAGCAATTACGAGGAAGCGGAAATGGTGCTGTACGGAATGCCGATGGATTGGACGGTCAGCTACCGCCCGGGCTCCCGGTTCGGCC
Organism: uncultured Bacillus sp.; assembly: GCA_934215995.1. GTDB lineage: Bacteria > Bacillota > Bacilli > Bacillales > DSM-1321 > Bacillus_AD. The sequence continues at coordinate 15,066 of CAKQBC010000015.1, forward strand.
CTGCCCGCATTCGTGAAGCATCGCTCGGGCTCGAGGAATATAGCCCGTACGTCGATCGTTCGCTTGAAGAAATCAAATACCATGACATCGGCGATATTCCTTTGCCTTTCGGAAATGCGGCCAACAGCCTGAACGTAATCGAATCATTCGCCAGGCAGCTGATTGCAGACGGCAAATTTCCGTTCGGGCTCGGCGGGGAGCATCTTGTTTCCTGGCCGGTCATGAAAGCAGTCGCAGACAAATATGATGGCCTTGCAATCATCCATATGGACGCCCATACGGACCTGCGGGAACAGTATGAAGGCGAGCCATTGTCCCACAGCACGCCGATCCGCAAAATAGCGGAGCAAATCGGGCCATCCAATGTTTTTTCCTTCGGGATCCGCTCCGGGATGAAGGAAGAATTCCGATGGGCTGAAGAGAACGGGATGCAAATCGCTAAATTCGAAGTGCTTGAGCCTTTGAAGAAAGTGCTGCCGGCACTGGAAGGTCGCCCGGTTTATGTGACCATTGACATCGATGTCCTGGACCCGGCCCATGCACCCGGTACAGGTACGGTTGACTGCGGAGGCATAACAGCAAGGGAATTGCTTGCGGCCATCCATGCCATCGGCGCTTCCGGAGTGAAGGTGGTCGGCTGTGACCTGGTCGAGGTTGCCCCCGTCTATGACCCTTCAGAACAAACCGTCAACACGGCCAGCAAGCTGATCCGGGAAATGATGCTGAGCTGGGTAAAATAAAAGTTGCGGGGGCGGCAGTGAAAGCCTTAAGCCGCCGGCAAGCAGCCGAATAGAAAGCAGTCCTGAAAGTCATGCTGAGGAAGCTGATTTTCAGGGCTCTTTATTATGTCATGCGATAGTTGCAATTCCATAGAATGAATCATTTGTTTAATGCAATTTTATTCATGCAGGCCTGCCGGAATCCCGTCCATCCATCCATGCCTCCCCTGCGGTAAAATAGACTTCCGCATAGTTGAAACCTCCTGTGAAAATCTTTATAATTATTAAAATGCAAAGAAGATGCCTGTATAAAATATTATTTTGGTATAGAATAGTTGGCATTTTGGAATATACATTTATAATAAAGATAGAATAAAAATTCATGAAGAAAAACGAACTCTAGAAAAGAGCTTGTATAAAAGGGTGAGTATATGCCGGACATCAAGCAAGTAAAAATTCACCTGCAAACGACCGTAACGAATGGAAGCGACAAGGAAACGTATGAGCTGCTCACATTCGGCACACTTCAGAAAAAAGGGAAATCCCTCTATCTGAAGTACGAAGAGGTGCAGGAAGACCTTCAGACAACGAATGCCATCGTCAAATGGTCTGAAGAAGAAGTGTTCATCATGAGGAGCGGCCATGTAAATATGAGGCAGAAGTTCATAAAAGACGTGATGACACAAAGCATGTTCGAAAGCCCGCTTGGTGCATTGCAAATGCTGACAACCGCTAAATCGATGCATCTGAGGGTGGAGCCTTCCCGGGCTGATGGGGAAATGAAGCTGATTTATGACCTTACGATACAAGGCAGCGATGTCGGCGAATATGAAATGAAGATTACATTCAAGGAGGAGGCAAAATAATGAATATAGTTGAGCAAGTGCAAGAGAAGCTGAAACAGGAAATTAAACAATCCGTCATCAAAGCCGGACTGGCAACTGAAGAACAGATTCCGAACGTGATTCTGGAAACGCCAAAAGAAAAAGCGCATGGTGACTATTCAACGAATATGGCCATGCAGCTTGCAAGGGTTGCCAAAAAAGCACCAAGGGCGATAGCGGAAGACTTGATCGCAAACTTTGATAAATCAAAAGCATCCATTGAGAAAATTGAGATTGCCGGACCTGGCTTCATCAATTTTTATATGAATAATCAATATCTGACTGACTTGATCCCGACGATTCTGGAACAGGACGATAAATATGGGGAAACACAAGTGGGCAACGGCCAGAAAATCCAGGTGGAGTTCGTTTCGGCGAACCCGACAGGGAACCTGCACCTAGGGCATGCGCGCGGTGCGGCAGTAGGTGATTCCTTATCGAATATCCTTGAGAAGGCAGGCTACGATGTAACCCGTGAATATTACATCAACGATGCAGGCAACCAGATCAATAACCTGGCTTATTCAGTAGAAGCACGCTACATGCAGGCGCTTGGTTTAGAGAAGGACATGCCGGAGGACGGATACCACGGCCAGGACATCATCGAAATCGGCAAAAAGCTGGCTGAGGAGTTCGGTGACCGTTTCGTCC
>CAKQBC010000016.1 GCA_934215995.1 uncultured Bacillus sp.
GGCCATGGCTATTGCCTATTGAAAAGAAGGGACCGAAGCAAGAAATGCTGTGGTATCATTTTTCGGTGGGACAGCATGTGTAATTTATTGCTTTACTCTGTAAAAGTCTGATATGATAAGTAGTATGATTTTTAGAAATTTAAATAGTGCAAACTGATTAATTTCACGAATATTCGATTAACATATAGAGGGAAGATTATAGGGGAAAAGACCGTGTTCGAACCATAACCGGCTTACTCCCGGATCTGCTCTCTTTTCTGTAAATTCTATGGAGGTGGACAGGAATGTCACGGATAACGAAGGAAACTGTTGCCCATGTAGCCCATTTGGCGCGTTTGGCTGTGACCGATGAGGAAGTGGAGCAAATGACAAAGGATTTGGATGAAATCATCACATTTGCCGAGCAATTGAACGAATTGGATACAACAGGCGTCAAACCGACATACCATGTGCTGGAAATGGTCAACGTCATGAGGGAAGATAAAGCGGATGAAGGGCTGCCGGTCGAGAAGGTTGTCAAAAACGCACCGGATTACGATGAGGATGGACTTATACGTGTACCATCCATTATGGACTAGAGGGGGATCACAATGTCATTGTTTACAAAAGGTATTAAGGAGCTGCAGCACCTTTTACATAAAAAGGAGATCAGCGTCACCGATTTAGTCGAAGCTTCCTATTCACGTATTTCTGAAGTGGATGATACCGTGTCAGCATTCCTTGCTCTCAATGAAGAGGCGGCACGCAAACTAGCGGCGGAACAGGACGAGCTTCTTGCGAAAGGACAATTGGAAGGCGCTTTGTTCGGGATGCCAATCGGCATCAAGGATAATATCGTGACTGACGGCTTGCGCACGACCTGTGCAAGCCGGATTTTGGAGAATTTTGATCCGATCTATGATGCGACTGTTGTGAAAAAGCTGCATCAGTCAGCCGCAATCACGATTGGTAAATTGAATATGGATGAATTTGCGATGGGCTCCTCAAATGAAAACTCCGCATACAATAAAGTCCGGAATCCATGGAACACAAACCATGTCCCGGGCGGATCATCAGGCGGTTCTGCCGCGGCGGTTGCTGCAGGGGAAGTCTTATTCTCGCTTGGGTCCGATACAGGGGGCTCCATCCGGCAGCCTGCATCTTTCTGCGGCGTAGTGGGGCTTAAACCGACATACGGGCGCGTATCCCGGTTCGGCCTTGTTGCCTTCGCATCATCTTTGGATCAAATCGGCCCAATTACAAATACGGTGGAAGACAATGCATTTTTGTTAGAGGCAATTTCGGGAATCGATCCAATGGACGGCACATCTGCGAATGTCGAGGTTCCCAAATTCACTGAAGCACTGACGGGAGACATCAAGTCATTGCGAATTGCTGTTCCGAAAGAATACCTTGGGGAAGGTGTATCCGAGGAAGTGCGCAATTCAGTTCTTGAAGCATTGAAGGTGCTTGAATCACTCGGGGCAACGTGGGAAGAAGTGTCTCTTCCGCATTCCAAATATGCGCTTGCGACGTACTATTTATTATCATCTTCAGAAGCCTCGGCGAACCTGGCCAGATTCGACGGTGTCCGATACGGCTACCGTTCCGATCACGCCGATACATTGATCGATATGTATAAGCATACACGTGCGGAAGGCTTTGGAAAAGAAGTGAAGCGCCGGATTATGCTTGGGACATTCGCTCTAAGCTCAGGCTACTATGATGCATATTATAAGAAAGCGCAGCAAGTAAGGACGCTGATCAAGAAGGATTTCGAAGATGTATTCGAGAAATACGATGTCATTGTCGGCCCTACAACCCCGACGCCTGCCTTCAAAATCGGCGAGAAGACAAGCGACCCATTGACGATGTATGTGAATGATATCCTGACAATCCCGGTCAATCTGGCGGGAGTGCCAGGCATTTCCGTTCCATGCGGACTGTCTTCGGAAGGGCTGCCGCTTGGGCTGCAGATCATCGGCAAACATTTTGATGAAAGCACTGTGTACCGGGTAGCGCACGCTTTTGAACAAGCGACGCCGCACCATACAAAAAAACCGCAGCTGTAAGGAGGCAAGGGGAATGGAATTTGAAACAGTAATAGGTCTGGAAGTGCATGTTGAGTTAAAAACGGAATCAAAAATATTCTCCGCGAGCCCGAATCATTTCGGAGCGGAGCCGAATACAAATACGTCCGTCATCGACCTGGGATATCCGGGAGTGCTTCCTGTCCTGAACAGGCAAGCAGTTGACTATGCGATGAAGGCTGCGATGGCGCTGAACTGTGAAGTGGCCACGCATACAAAGTTCGACCGGAAAAACTATTTTTATCCGGACAATCCGAAGGCATACCAAATCTCGCAATTCGACCAGCCGATCGGGGAAAACGGCTATATTGATATTGAAGTGAACGGATATACGAAACGAATCGGAATCACCCGTATCCATATGGAAGAAGATGCAGGGAAATTGACGCACTCCATCAATGGCTATACATTGTGCGACTACAACCGCCAAGGGACGCCACTTGTGGAAATCGTATCGGAGCCTGATATTCGTACACCTGATGAGGCATATGCCTATTTGGAAAAATTGAAGTCAATCATTCAATATACAGGGGTTTCCGACTGTAAGATGGAAGAGGGTTCCCTCCGCTGCGATGCCAACATCTCCATACGCCCGAAAGGCCAGAAAGAGTTTGGCACAAAAACGGAACTGAAGAACCTGAACTCCTTTAACTTTGTCCGAAAAGGGCTTGAGTTTGAAGAGCGCCGTCAAATAGCCGTCGTATCTGCAGGCGGGAAAATCGAACAGGAAACACGCCGCTTCGATGAAGCTTCAGGAAAAACAATCCTGATGCGTGTGAAGGAAGGCTCTGACGACTATCGTTATTTCCCTGAACCTGATTTGGTCGCACTCTATATTGATGAAGAGTGGAAAAACAGAATCCGTGTGGAGATTCCTGAGCTTCCTGATCAGCGGAAGAAACGCTATGTGGAGGACCTGGGATTGCCGGCATATGATGCGGCCATCTTGACGGTTACAAAGGAAACGTCCGATTTCTTTGAGGCGGCAGTCAATGAAGGAGCAGACGCCAAGCAAGCATCGAACTGGATCATGGGTGAACTTTCTGCGTACTTGAATGCAGAAGGTAAGGAACTTCATGAAATCGGGTTGACTCCAAAATCGTTGGCTGACATGATCGGGCTGATCGAAAAGGGTACAATCTCCTCCAAAATCGCAAAAACCGTCTTCAAGGAACTGCTTGAAAATGGCGGAGACCCGGAAGCGATCGTGAAGGAGAAAGGCCTTGTCCAAATCTCTGATGAAGGAGCGCTCCTGAAGATTATCGGAGAAGCGCTTGATCAAAACCCGCAATCCATTGAAGATTTTAAAGCAGGGAAGAAAAAAGCGACCGGCTTCCTTGTCGGTCAGATCATGAAAGCGACAAAAGGCCAGGCAAACCCACAATTGGTCAATCAATTGCTGATGCAGGAAATCGTGAAGCGTTAAGAATTGGCTTGATAAACTATATGCAGTCTATTTACGGCATCCTTGCCAGAAGGGTGCCGTTTCTTTTTGGGGCATAAATATATGGTATACTACAGGAGGAATATATTGTATGTTTTGAATCAAGGAGGGGGGAGAGGATTTGGCGAATGCAGGATTGGTGATTCTTTGGATTTTCCTCAGTCTGTTGTTGTGGGGGCTTGCTTACGCCGTCCATAACAAGAAGCAATACGGACTGCTGAGCGGCGTTTCATCTTATTCGGATGAAGAGATAAGGGAAGCGGAGGAAAACGGGTTCTTTAGTTATATGGGACGTTATATGTGGGCACTGTCAATCATCTTTACACTGACGTTTCCCTTGATTCTTTTCGGTGTGCCGTATGGCGGGGAAATCTTTACGTTTGTGTTGCTGGCCGGTACATTGGGCGGAACGTTCATGGGAGTAAAAAAAGGCATCAAGAGGACCAGGAAACGTGATGCCATTATTCTGGCCATTGTAGGTGTGTTGACAATCGGCGGGGTCGGTTACCTGTTCTATACAGGGAATCAGGAAACAACAGTCCTGATCGGGGAATCCAAGATTGTAATAGAAGATATGTATGACGATGAGATTTCCTATACTGACATCAAAGAAATGGCATTGGTCGAAGAACCGCCGGAGAATATGATCAAGTCAAGCGGATTTGCAACCGAAACCAGGCTGCTGGGCTCATTCAGGTCGAAAGCACATGGTCCGACGAGGGCCCATGTATTCAGGAATAATCCGCCTTATATCGCAATTAAAACGGATGAAAAATACTATCTGTTCAATTCAAAGAATGCTGATGAGACGAAGAGTTGGTATAAACAGATCAAAGAAAAGAATACCGGGAAGTGACGTTCCGTAACGGGGCAGCTGCTTAAAAGCAGAAACAGAGTTTAGACATGTATCTGCTGCCATAGTATAATGAACTAGAGTTTTACATCTTTCTGCTATACAATCATTTCATTTGTGGGGCTTCAGCAGCCATGATTGCAGAAAAGGTACATATAATGAACGTTTAAAATTGGTTGGACGAAATTATATTATAGGATGATGATGAAAACGATGAAAAGAGCAAGGTTAATATACAATCCTACTTCAGGCCGTGAAGCCATACGCAAGCATCTTCCGGATGTGCTGGCTAAGCTTGAAGCTGCAGGTTATGAAGCATCCTGCCATGCCACAAGAGGAGCCGGGGATGCCACAAAGGCTGCGCGAATTGCAATCGAGCGAAAATACGATGTCGTCATAGCAGCCGGCGGAGACGGAACAATCTATGAAGTCGTGAATGGTCTGGCGGAGGCTGAGCATCGGCCGAAGCTTGGAATCATTCCTGTAGGCACAACAAATGACTTTGCAAGAGCCATCCACGTGCCGCGTTCTGTGGATGCAGCTGTAGACATTATTGCCAAAGGGCATACACTGCCGATCGATATCGGAAAAATGAATGATAAGTATTTTATCAACATTGCAGGCGGAGGCCGCCTGACAGAGTTGACATACGAAGTGCCGAGCAAATTGAAGACAATGCTCGGGCAGCTGGCTTATTACTTGAAGGGCATAGAAATGCTGCCTTCCATCAAAGCTACCGATGTGCGGATTGAGTATGATGGGAAGTTGTTTGAAGGGGAAATTATGCTTTTCCTTGTCGCAAACACGAATTCCGTCGGAGGCTTCGAACGCTTAGCTCCGGATGCCTCTTTGAATGACGGGATGTTCTCCCTGCTTATATTGAAAAAAACCAATCTGGCTGACTTTATCCGGATTGCGACTCTTGCCCTTAGGGGAGAACATATAAATGACCCGCATGTCATTTATGCGAAAGCGAACCGCATCAAAGTGACGCCGGTTGAGAAAATGCAGTTGAATCTCGATGGGGAGTATGGCGGCCTGGCACCGGCAGAATTTGTGAACATGTACAGGCATTTCGATGTCTTTGTACCGGAGGATTTTGTCCCGACCGCATTGCCTCAGCGTGATGAAACAATCGTGGAATAAAGCGAGAAACCATACATGTAAAGGCACACCGTTTATGGTGTGCCTTTTGTCTGCCTTCAAATCGGGTGCTGCTGCCTTTTCGTCAATAGCCGAGCGGTTCCTCGCCGAATCGTTTCCACAATTTCGGGAACATGCCCGCCAGTTCATCATCATCTTCTTCATCCCAGTCCAGTTCTATTTCCGGCTGCTGCTGTATTCCCATTTGTGCAAGGGATTCCAGGAAGGCGTCATGCAGTTCATCATCCCAATCGGTATCGCCTGTTTTCAGAAGCGAATATGCTTCAAACCCGACTTCGAGCATTTCTTCGTATTCAGGCACTTCCTCTTCGTTCAGGTTTCTTTCCTTAATATACTTCGCCAGATATTCGTGATTTTCCATTGTCTTGTTATATACTTTTTCTCCGCGGCTGATGAGCCATCCCCGGAAATAATCAAACGAATCATCTGAGCACCCGCCCATGGTTATGTATGCTGCTGCCCACAAACTGGATTTGTAGCTTTCATTCATCAGGCTTTGAAAATGATACTCGAAACTGAGAATCTCGCTTTCTCCTTTTTCAATCAGGACATCCGTAAGCCACTCTGCCTGATCCTCCTTTTTCTTTGACCTATCGATTAATTTCCAGAACTCCCTGTTCGTCATCGTTTTGCTCCCCTATTCATTGTATTTTGTATTCTCTTATTTTGAAAAGCAGATAGGCAACGCTAATTGGATTCCGGAAAGGATTCTTTAAAACAGCTGCAGTCTGCTTTCATTTTCATAGGACATTCCGGACTATTCAATATACAGTGCCATCCTGACCATATCCTGCACCCGGAGCCCGTTTTCGAAAATCGGTTCATCAAAATGGCGGATAAAAAAGCCTTCATCGATATAGGTAATATGGAAGCCGCATTTCCGGTATAGCGCAAGTTGCAGTTTGCTGGTTGTTGCTGTACCTATTTCAATGGTCTTATACCCTCTTGTCCTGGCTTCATCAATAGCGTGAAGGACAAGCTGTTTTCCTAAGCCCCTATTCCGATAAGCCTCATCAACTGCCACGTTTACAAGTTCAGCTGTGCCCGGGCGCGTGGGAAGAAGCACGTATGTTCCGATTGTCTTTCCATCTAGTTCTGTTATGAAGCAATCCCCGCGCTGAGCATACTCCGTGACTAGATCAATGGACGGATCGGCAAGGAGCAAAAGGTGGAATGGCGGATCTTCAAGGGGGGAGAGTTTTTTTATAGCCGCATTCATAAAAACACCTCATTCCTTAATTTATCTTTAATTCTATTATATTCCATAATTCTTGTAAACGCTTCATTTGTGAGGTAACAATGAGCAAAAAACGACAAATTCCAACAAAAACAGATTGCATAGGCACTTGGTGCAGTCTATTATATAGATAATTAAGTTGCTCAAGTGGGCACTTATTTTAATACACATGCACTTATTGGAGGAAGGAGGAGCAAGTTGCTTCATTACCGTAAGTATTACATCGAGAAGCACAAACCATGGGTAACATTCATCCACGGTGCTGGAGGCAGTTCGACTATTTGGCATAAACAAGTTAAAGAATACAGAAAACATTTCAATGTTTTATTAATAGATTTACGTGGCCACGGCAAATCCAAGAATATCAAATGGAAAGAAAACGATACATTCGAGGAGATAGCCGGGGAGGTCATCGATGTGTTGGACCAAGAGGGGATCGCTAAATCCCACTTTGTGGGTATATCCCTCGGAAGCATCATTATCCAGACAATCGCAAGCAGGCATAGCGAAAGGATCAATACAATGCTGCTTGGCGGGGCTGTTACGGAGCTGAACATCAGATGCAGGTTTTTATTATTGGGAGCCCATATGGTCAAGCATCTCATCCCGTTCATTTGGCTGTACCGCCTGTTTGCCTGGATTATGATGCCTAGGCATCACCATAGAACAGCGCGCCGTACATTCGTTAAAGAGGCCTCCAAGATGGAGCAGCAGGAATTCATGCGCTGGTTTTCTTTGACGAAGAATGTAAGGCCATACTTGAATACGCTCCAAAAGGACTTTCATGATATCCCGACATTGTTCGTAATGGGGGAAGAGGATTATCTCTTCATGGGCGCTGTGGAAGATATTGTCCTGTTGAGGAGCAATACAGTCGGCCTGGCATCAATCGAGAATGCGGGGCATCTTTGCAACCTTGATGAACCGGAAGCATTCAATGAAATTGGCATCGACTTCATATACAGGAACAGCGAGGTTGTCTCGCCGATGATGATCAGTTAAAAAACATGGGCACATGTCCCATGTTTTTTTGTTTAGATAGGGTCTTCAAAGCAGCTGCCGGGGAAACTCTTGCCATTGATTCTGAGAGCAAACAAAAGGCTGGAATTGCGGTAAGCAAGCTTCGTTTATGCCGGATTGATTATAGCACGATATAATGGTATATTTCAAATAATTAGAACATTACAAAAAAGAGGTGGTGGAAGATGTGCTTAATGCCAGGCAAACAGCCATATTAAAAAAACTGATGTCCCAGCAAGGCTATATAACCGGCGAAAAGCTGGCAGGCATCATACAGGTGAGCTCCCGCACAATACGGACCGATGTGAAAGAGTTGGAATCCGTCCTTGCAAAGTATGGAGGAACAATCCAATCCACGAGGGGACTCGGATATAAACTTGAAATCCGCAACGACCGCATATTCCGCAAATTTCTTCAAGATTCCATCCTCGAAACCCATGGCTCCGCCCCCATCCTGTCTACCCCTGAAGAAAGGTCCAGGTATATAGTGAAGCGCCTATTGCTGGAATCCTCTTTTATAAAAATGGATGAATTGGCCGATGAGATGTATATCAGCAAATCGACTCTCCAAAATGACCTTCGGGATGCAAAGCGTATCCTAAAAAAGTTTGAGATCGTGGTCATCAAAAGGCCGGGTTATGGCCTGAAAGTAGAGGGAAGCGAGATGCAGCTCCGTTTCTGCATGTCCGAGTATATTTTCGCAAGGACATCCGATCCGGACAGCTCCCTGCCTGATGATGAACTGCTGAATGCCATTAGGGCAATTATCATCAGGCAAATCGATACATACGATATTACAATGTCTGACATTGCGCTCAATAACCTGGTCATTCATATATCCATAGCCATCCAAAGGATAAAGGACTGTAACTATGTTTCTTTAAGTATCGATGAAATCCAAAAAGTCACCGGGCATAAAGAATACGAAGTAGCCTGTGTCATCATAAATGATTTGTCTTCAGAGCTGGGGGTTTCTTTTCCTCAATCAGAAATTGTTTATGTGGCCATCCATTTAATGGGAACAAAAATAATCGAAAATGCGCGCGGGGGAGAAGGGAAGGAAGTCCTTCCATATCTTGATGAAACAATTTGGGATTTGACAGAAAAAATCCTTTTTCGCATCGATGAGAAGCTTGGCCTGACAATACGGTTCGACCCTGAATTGGTGGCGGCCCTGACTCTGCATCTTAAGCCTGCCATCAATCGGCTCCACTATCATATGAATTTGCGGAATCCGATCCTGAATCAGGTCAAGGAGCATTATCCATTGGCTTTTGAAGCCGGAATCATAGCGGCGCAGGTAATTGCAGAGGAAATGAAGCTGCAGATCAATGATGATGAGGTAGGATATTTGGCAATCCACATCGGTTCAGCGATTGAGAGACGAAATATGGAAAGGAAACCGGCCCGATGCCTGATCGTTTGTGCCTCTGGAGTCGGAAGCGCTGTATTGCTTTCAAGTAAACTGAAAGCCAAGTTCGGAACGAAACTGGAAATAGGCGGGACAAGCGAGTACTATAAACTGAAAGATATCGATCTGTTTTCGTACGATTTTGTCATCAGTACAATCCCGATTAAAGAAAAATTGCCGATACCTGTCATTGTTATGGATACATTCCTAAGCGGCCAGGATTACAATAAAATTGAAGGGCTTATCGGCAATCAGAGAGGCTATGCATTAACCTATCTGCAGGAAGAGCTTGTTTTTTTGCAGGAGAACTTTCAGTCGAGGGAAGATGTCCTGCGCTTCCTTTCGGCGAAAATTGTGGAATGCGGCTTGGCTGAAGACGGCTTTCTTGATTCCATCAAGAGAAGGGAAGATTTCTCTTCCACTGCTTTCGGCAACCTGGTGGCAATTCCCCATCCGGAAGCGCCGCTGACGGAAAAAACCTTTTGGTCAATCTGCACATTAAAGAAACCAATCAAATGGGGCGGCCAAAAGGTGCAGTTCATTTGCCTGCTGAGTGTGGAAAAAGACAGCACCGGCGATTTCAGGGAAATGTATGAACTGTTGGGCAGTATAGTGAATGATAGTGAAAAGGTACGGCAGCTCCTGAAATGCAATAGTTTTGGTGAACTGGTGCATACCATTAAATAAAATGCTTTATAAGAATCAGGAAAGTCTGCGGAAGAGGCAACGGCACGGTGAGTGAAAAGAACTCGGGCATAGGGGGAGTGGAAGTGAATATACTGTTGTGCTGTGCTTCGGGGATGTCCACCAGCCTATTGATGATGAAGATGGAAAAAGCGGCGGCAGAGAGAGGGATTGACTGCAGGATCATGGCAGTTCCCGCGGATGCGGTCAAGCACCATATCGCTAAAGCGAATGTGATTCTTCTCGGACCGCAGGTGCATCATTTACTTGTTTCGCTTAAGGAGAAATATGGCACACGAGGAATCCCTGTAGCTGTCATCAATCGGATTGAATATGGCACATGGGATGGCCAAAAGGTATTGGATATGGCAATCGCTCTAGTGGATGGAAAGGCCGGGAAGGCCTGACCTTCCTGAAAGTTTCCTAAGAGACAACCGGTACATTCAAAGGATCGGTTGTTTTTTTATTTTCTTAAGCTGCCTGCAAGCGATAAGCCGGGACGCCGGCCGCTTACGTGTTTTTTCCTTTGGGCAAAGGAAAAAGCATGAGTGTAGATGTGAGCGCTTTCAATATATGATGGGGATACGAAATAAATAAGGAGTGAGAGGGAGGGAAATGCATGAATATTATGCTATGCTGTTCGGCCGGGATGTCGACGAGCCTGCTTGTGGCAAAAATGCAGGCGGCGGCGAAGGAGCAGGGCATCGAATGCCGTATTTGGGCAGAGAGTGTTGACTCGGTGAGAAAACAGATTGAACAAGCGGATGTGCTTCTATTGGGACCGCAAGTCCGGTACCTGCTTCCGCAGATGAAGAAATTGGGGGAGGAGCATCAAATTCCGGTGGCTGCGATTGATCCGGTACATTACGGTATGTGCAAAGGAGCGGAAGTGCTGAAGGCAGCGATTTCATTAATCAAAAAATAAGGGGTGTTCAGGATGAAAAGGTTTACGGATTTTCTGGAGGTACACTTTATGCCTTTCGCAGCGAAACTTGCCGCACAAAGGCATCTGGGTGCTTTAAGGGATGGGATCATACTTGCGATGCCGCTCATCATTATCGGGTCATTTTTCCTGATTATCGGGTTTTTGCCGATTCCGGGCTACAGTGATTTCATGGCTGGCATTTTCGGGGAAGAATGGCTGACGAAACTTTTATATCCCACAAATGCAACCTTCGACATGATGGGATTGATAGCGGCATTCGGCATAGCCTACCGGCTTGCGGAACGGTATGATTTGGATGCTTTGACAGCAGGTGCGATTTCCTTATGTGCCTTCCTGCTTGCCACACCGTTTCAAGTATTGTTCACGCCTGCGGGCAGCAAAGAAGAATTCATCGTGGGAGGGGCGATACCGACTGCCCTGATGGGAAGCAAGGGGTTATTTGTAGCCATCATCATCGCTTTGTTTTCAACAGAAGTGTACCGATGGATCGTCAAGCGGAATATTGTCATCAGGATGCCTGACAGTGTGCCGCCCGCTGTATCTAAATCCTTTGTTGCATTGATCCCTGGATTTGCCGTTGTGACAATCGTATGGGTTGTCCGCTTACTTTTGGAAATGACTTCATTTGAAAGTATTCATAATGTTATTGGAATCATACTTGGAAAGCCCCTCGGTGTATTGGGGGGAAGTTTAATCGGGTCCATTATCGCCTATTCACTGGTCATGCTGCTGTGGTCGGCAGGCCTCCATGGAACGAACATCGTCAATGGTGTCATGCAGCCGATCTGGTTGTCGAACACGGATGCCAATAGGTTAGCCTTCGAAGCAGGGCAGGAGCTTCCGCATATATTCACAGCCCAGTTCTTTGAGGTCTTCATCCAAATCGGAGGGACGGGAGCGACGTTCGGCTTGCTGATCCTGATGATATTCTGGGCAAGGAGCAGGCAGATGAAGGAATTGGGCAAGCTGTCTGCCGGACCGGGATTCTTCATGGTGAATGAACCGATCATATTCGGGGCGCCGATTGTCATGAACCCGCTATTGGTCATTCCGTTTTTCCTTGCACCGATCATTTCAATCATCATCACCTATTACGCCATGAAACTGGGGCTCGTCGCCAAACCTGCAGGGATTGCCATCCCTTGGACGACGCCCCCAATCATAGGGGGATATCTTGCAACGGGCGGCCATATTTCCGGAGCAGTCATGCAATGTATCAATATACTCATCTCCCTTGTCGTATACTTCCCGTTCTTTAAGCTCTGGGACCGCATGAAATACAAGGAGGAAACCGGAAATGTGAATCCGGGGGAGAAAACAGCAGTCTGATGTGAAACAGCCTCATCGCTCCTTAAGCCGATGGGGCGTTTCAAGAATCTTGCTTTGTTCTGGGAGGAGGGGCAATATGGAGGAAATCATCTTTCAGATTATTCTTCATGGGGGAAACGGAAAAAGCGCCGCCATGGAAGCAATCACTGCCGCAAAAAATGGAGACTTCAGATTGGCAAAGGATAAAATCAGGGAATCATCAGAAGCCCTACAGGAGGCGCATCACATCCAGACGTCCTTGATCCAGGGGGAAATCCGCGGAGAAAAGACAGAAATGTCCTTATTGATGGTTCATGCACAGGATCACCTGATGAATGCCATTACGGCAAAGGATTTGGCATCTGAAATGATCAATCTGTACGAAATAATCAAGCAGGGCGGGAATGAAACGTGAACCGAGTTGCTGAGCATGGATAAATCTTTTTTGAAAGGGGATGCAATATGCTGCATAAAGAATTGAAATCTTTCCCTGAGTCCTTCTTATGGGGCGCCGCCTCTGCCGCTTATCAAGTGGAGGGAGCATGGGATGAAGACGGGAAGGGACTGTCGAATTGGGATGTATTTGTCCGGATACCCGGCAAGACCTTCAAAGGCACGAACGGCGACGTAGCGGTCGACCATTATCACCGTTACAAGGAAGATGTCCAGCTCATGAAGGACATGGGGCTCAAAGCATACCGTTTCTCCGTTTCCTGGCCCCGGATTTTTCCGCAAGGGAAAGGAGAAATCAATCAAGCGGGGCTTCAGTTCTACCGCAATCTGATCTGGGAGCTGAGAAGGCAGGGAATCGAACCGATCCTGACACTGTATCATTGGGATCTGCCGCAGGCTCTGCAGGAGGAATACGGGGGCTGGGAATCAAGGGAGATCATTAAGGATTTTACGGACTATAGTGTGACATTGTTTAAGGAGTTCGGAGGCTCAGTCAAATATTGGGTAAGCCTGAATGAGCAAAATATATTCACTTCGCACGGGTATCAAAAAGGCTCACATCCGCCGGGACTGAGTGATGATCAATTGTTCTTTCAAGTCAACCACCATGCCAACCTGGCAAATGCCAGTGTCATTAAAGAATTCCGTAAATATGTGCCTGATGGCATCATTGGCCCGAGCTTCGCCTATAGCCCGGCCTATGTGGCCACATCGAAGCCGGAAGACATCCTCGCTGCCGAGAATGCCGAAGAACTCATGAATCACTGGTGGATGGATGTGTATGCATGGGGGGAATATCCGCAGACGATTTGGGAGCACCTGGAGAGAAATGGGGTGGCTCCTCGCATGGAGCCCGGCGATGCTGAACTGTTGAAGGAAGGAAAACCGGACTTCATGGGCTTGAATTATTACCAGACTGCCACGTACGAAATGAACCCTTTCGATGGTGTGGGGGAAGGGGATTTCAATACAACCGGAAAAAAAGGGACGACAACGGAAAGCGGTGTGCCGGGCCTGTTCAAAACGGTCCAAAACCCTTATCTCAAACAGACAAATTGGGATTGGAACATCGATCCTGCCGGACTGCGGATTGCGTTAAGAAGAATCAGGAACCGCTACAATCTTCCGGTATTGATCAGCGAAAACGGGCTGGGTGAATACGATCAAGTCGAGGAAAATGATGTAATCAATGATGATTACCGGATTGAATATATTGAATCACATGTGAAAGTAATCCAGGAAGCAATCACGGATGGCGTTGAAGTTCTGGGCTATTGTGTCTGGTCATTCACCGACTTGTTGAGCTGGCTGAACGGTTATCAAAAACGCTATGGTTTCGTGTATGTCGACCAGCACGAAGAAGGGGAAGCGACTTTAAAGAGATTGAAGAAGAAAAGCTTTCACTGGTATAAAGAAGTAATCGGAACGAATGGAACAAACCTTAGATAGAAGACTGGAAGGAGCAAAGCCTGTTTGGCTTGCTCCTTTTGTTTTGAATGAAAACGGCCATTCCTTTTATTGTGGTCCCTGTTTGTGTTAAAATCATCCTTAGTCTTACGATGCGCACGTCTCTTGAACTATAGGAGAGATCACATAGAAAAGGAAGTTGAATGAATGAAGAAGAATGCACCTGTTTCCAAGAACGAAACAGTAACTGTGAAATTTGAAGATTTGACGCATGACGGATCAGGAGTGGCGAAGGTGGATGGCTATCCGCTGTTCGTGCCATTCGCATTGCCCGGCGAAACGGCTGTCGTGAAGGTCGTGAAAGTGAACAAAACACATGGTTTCGGCCGCCTAGAAGAAATTATCGAAAGAAGCCCCGACCGGGTTGATTATCCATGCTCGCTCCACAAGGAATGCGGAGGGGCGCAATTGTTGCATTTGAGCTACGACGGGCAGCTTCGCGCCAAGGAAAAGCAGGTCCGGGAAACGCTTGAACGGATCGGCGGATTGAAAGGCGTGACAGTCCATCCGGTGCTCGGCATGGACAATCCATGGAGTTACCGCAACAAAGTACAGGTGCCGGTCGGGGAAGAAGACGGCAAAGTTGTAGTCGGCTATTATAAGAAGCGCAGCCATACAATCGTCGATATGGAAAACTGCGATGTCGAGCTATCTATGGATGACAGCATTGTCCTGAAGGTACGCGATATCCTTGTGGAAAACGGCGTTTCTCCTTATAACGAAGAGCAGCACAAAGGCAACATCCGCCATATTATGGTGCGCTGGGCGAAAGAAACGGGCGAAATCATGATTGTGCTCGTGACCCGCACAAGAACATTGCCGAATCAGGAACAAATCGTAAAAGACATCCGAAAAGCAATCCCGAACGTGAAGAGCATCGTCCAGAACATCAATGTGAAGCGCACAAATGTCATTTTGGGCGACCGCAATGTCACTCTATGGGGAACAAGTACGATCACCGATTACATCGGGGAAGTGAAGTTTGCGATTTCACCAAGATCCTTCTATCAGGTCAATCCGGTACAGACGAAAGTGCTTTACGAAAAAGCATTGGAGTATGCAGATTTGAACGGGGAAGAAACCGTCATTGATGCTTATTGCGGAATCGGCACAATCTCTTTGTTCCTTGCGAAGAAAGCGAAAAAAGTGTACGGAGTGGAAATTGTTGAAGATGCAGTGAGGGATGCGAAGAAAAATGCAGAACTGAATGGCATCAACAATGCAGAATTCATAACGGGAGCGGCAGAAGAAGTGATGGCCGAATGGACAAGGCAAGGAATCAAGGCAGACGTGGTTGTCGTCGATCCGCCACGCAAAGGCTGCGATGAAGCATTGCTGAATTCCATCCTCACCATGAAACCGAAGCGTGTCGTATACGTATCATGCAATCCGGGCACCTTGGCACGTGATCTGAAAGTGCTGGAAGAAGGCGGGTACAGCACGGTTGAAGTGCAGCCTGTCGATATGTTCCCGCAAACGACACATG
Organism: uncultured Bacillus sp.; assembly: GCA_934215995.1. Classification (GTDB taxonomy): domain Bacteria; phylum Bacillota; class Bacilli; order Bacillales; family DSM-1321; genus Bacillus_AD. The sequence continues at coordinate 15,543 of CAKQBC010000016.1, forward strand.
TGGAAAGTGTGGCAAAACTTATATTGAAATAAGGCAGCAGCCCTCTTAGGGGGCTCTGCCTTTTTATGTCTCATCTATTTCATTCCGCTGTACTCCGTATCCTATAACTAGGTTTCGAAGCGTTTATCGGACAGATCTTCCGAAAGATTCACCACAAAGATTGTCATGGAGGATACTCAGTCTGTCTCTCCTGCAGTGATAGCCCATATGGCGGGGCAAAATCTCTTCACGTTTTTATTAATTCGCTATTTTAAGAAAGTATAAGAATCTGTTGACATGTTTAAATTACCGTGATAGTATCGCTTTGTAAAAATTATATATTATTCTCGTATAATATTGGGGATATGGCCCGAAAGTTTCTACCAAGCTACCATAAATAGCTTGACTACGAGGTTGTGTAAATAGACGTGAAGAAAAACAAAATCTTTTTTCCGTTATCTACCTTCCTGAAGTCAAGCACCGGTGTAACTCGGTGCTTTTTTTAATTTTTACAGACAATAATCAACATGAATTCACGGGAGGATATGTGTAATGAAAAAAGGCACAAAAAAACTGGCAATGGTTTTAATCTTTGCATTGCTGACTGCTGTTATGGCAGCGTGCGGAAATAATGAAAACGAAGCAAACTCCGGAACAGATGGGGACGGGCTGAAAATTGCCATTGTAACAAGCCCTTCAGGCGTTGATGATGGCAGCTTCAATGAAGATAACTATAACGGCATTCTGAACTTCATCGAAAATAATCCGACGGCTACAGTTAAAGCGGTTAGAGAAGAAACGGGCGACCCTGCTGCGGCTGTACAGGCTGTTGCTGACATAGTGGCAGATTACGATGTTATTGTAACGCCAGGGTTTCAATTTGCCGGGGTATCCAGCCTTGCTGTGGAGAACCCAGATAAAGTATTCATCCTGAATGACACGGAGCCTGCGGCTGTAGGGGACCAAACAGAATTCGATAACGTATATGCCATGAATTTCGCTGAACAAGAAAGTGGATTCTTTGCAGGAATGGCAGCGGCACTTGAAACAAACACAAATAAAGTAGCAGTTGTAAATGGCATAGCGTACCCTTCAAATGTAAACTATCAATTTGGCTTTGAATCAGGTGTAAACTATGTGAATAAAGTTTACGGAAAAAATGTTGAAGTTATTGAATTATCAGGTTATGCAGGAACTGATGTAGAAGGCAATGACGTTGGCGGGAACTATGCGGGATCATTTGCGGATGAAGCGACGGGTAAAGTAATCGGGAATGCTTTGATTGATAAAGGTGTCGACCGCATCTTTGTTGCAGCAGGCGGCACGGGCAATGGCGTATTCACAGCGGTTAAGGAAGCCAAGGATGACGTGAAAGTAATCGGTGTTGATGTTGACCAATATGATGAGGGTGTAAATGGCTCTGAAAACATCGTCTTGACATCCGCAGTTAAATTCATGGGCATGAATATTGAAAAGGCATTGAATTCAGTTGTTGACGGAAGCTTTGAAGGCGGAAATGCAGTTCTTTATGCAGATACAGATTCTACTGGGTTTATAAAAGAAGAAGGCCGCCATCAATTATCAGAGGATACACTTGCTAAAATGAATGAAGCATATGAGTCAGTGAAAGGCGGCACAATCGTACCTGCGTCTAACTTTAATGGACATACGCCAGAAAAGTTTCCAGGGCTGTAACATCAATTTAATCTCAATACTGTAATGAACCTTTAGAAG
>CAKQBC010000017.1 GCA_934215995.1 uncultured Bacillus sp.
TAAGGAGTCCGAACCCGACACATAAATTCTGGCATGTGCAAAAAGCGTTTCTGCAAAAGCAGGAGCGCTTTTTTTTGCCTAAGGGGGCTTAGAAAAAGGGGAAATAATACAAAAGGGAGAAGTATTTGGGAAGAAGGAGTGTTTTTTTGGAGGATGTACAATTGTTCAATTCGACACACTACACTCCTTGAAGAAATCCTCCAAAGGCCACAAGTTAGCTGGCTTTTCAGGTACATATATGCTATGTTGTAAATATATAGTAGACCTTTCTTTATAAACGGGAAAGGTCTGCTTTTTATATATTCAAAAGAAGGATGGTGCATGGAAATGAAAGTAGAATTGAAGTTTTGCAAGGTGTTTGATCCCAGCAGGGGGGTTATCTACTATGAACCATAGTATCCCCGCCCTCACTGAAAAAGAGTACTTTATTAAGCAGCTGACGTTTATTGATGATAACTATCAGGATCTGAATAGTCTTTATTTATCTTCCACTCCGCTCAAGGAGCGGAAAAAGGACTTCCTTAGTAATTATGTAAGTGAAGTGGAGCAATACATTACACTTTGTAATCAAGCTCCAGCAGAACCCCCTTTGCGAAAAGTATTGATTGGAACAAAGGTAACTGTGTTATTCGACGGGGAGGATGACCGGGAGGATTATCATATCTGTCTGCCCGATCAGTCTGACCCTGATAATGGCTGCATTTCATTCTTGTCCCCGGTTGGCAGGCAGCTTCTGTTAAAAAATATGGGCGAACAAATATCCCTGATTATCCCAAGCGGCCAGCTGAATGTAGTTATCGAAAAAATATCCTACTGGGACAAGGAGACAGGTTAACGGATATGATTTGGAGCGGAGGGACAAATTAGTCCCTCTGTCCCAGGCGGAAAGAGCTCGCGATTCAAATAATTGACTTCCTAAACTGTAACATATAACATTACAGTAATCTTTCGCTGCGTCATTTTTGCGCAGTTTCCTATGCGTAAACAGAAGGAATATATAACAAACTAGGTTTGAAAGGTTATAAAAAGGAGTGTTTTTTTGTGAATCCAAGCTATAAACCGCTATTAGAATCTCTTAAGTTAAAGAATAATGTGGAGTTAAAAAACAGAGTGGTTCTGGCTCCAATGACCAATTTCTCATCCCATGCGGATGGAACCGTGTCAGATGCCGAGATCGATTATTACGTACGCCGCTCCAAAGGGGTAGGAATGGTGATTACGGCTTGTACAAATGTGACAGCGAACGGAAAAGGATTCCATGGTGAATTCGGCGGCGATCACGATGGGATGATTCCAAGTCTTTCGAGGCTGGCAGCCAGCATTAAAGAGCAGGGTGCCAAAGCAATACTCCAGATTTTTCATGGCGGGAGGGAATGCCCTCCAGAGCTCGTTCCAAATGGGGAAACAGTCAGTGCCAGTGCGGTTGCATCTGAAGGAAGCGGGAACACTCCAAGAGCACTGACGGAAAAGGAAGTGGAGGACATCATTGCCGCTTTCGGCGAAACAACCCGCCGGGCCATCCAGGCAGGCTATGATGGCGTTGAAATCCATGGAGCCAATGGCTATTTAATTCAGCAGTTCTTTTCTCCGCATTCAAATCGCCGTGAGGACCGATTCGGAGGAAGTCTTGAAAAGCGCATGACGTTCCCTCTTGCTGTGGTGGACGCAGTCCAAAAAGCGGTAAAAGATCATGCGAAAGAGCCATTCATTGTGGGGTACCGTTTTTCTCCGGAAGAGCCTACTGAGCCGGGAATCACCATGGAAGATACTCTTCAATTGGTCGATGTACTGTCAGATAAAGGGCTGGACTATCTTCATGTCTCCCTGATGGACTTCTGGTCCAAACCGAGACGCGGGGCTGATGATGCTAAGCCAAGAATTCAGCATCTGTTAGAAAAAATGAATAACCGCCTGCCGCTTATCGGAGTAGGGTCCATCCATACTCCTGATGAAGCTGTAAAAGCACTGGAAACGGGAGTGGCCATGGTCGCCCTTGGCCGGGAACTGATTATGGAGCCGGATTGGGTGCAGAAGGTGCAGGAAGGAAAAGAGTCTGAAATTGCCACCACTTTATCCAAGAAGGATCAGGAAAAGCTGGTCATCCCTGATCCGCTCTGGCAGGCAATTGTAAACACTCCGGGGTGGTTTCCGGTTGTAGATTGAGGATGTCTTCAGGATTGAGCGCTTATATTAAGAAAATATTTGAAAAGGGACTGCTGAAGTCCCTTTTCTTTATTTATCAGTGGTGGCCATAATTGTTGGAGAGCAGCAGTCATTAGTGCTTCGAGCTCAAGCAGGAATAAACGCCTTCTTTATTGAAGTTAACAGGGCAGGTTAGCTGCAAACGAAACCTATAAACATATACCAGATATCCATATGAAAAGGGGAGGGCAAATGAACCTGATTGATTTAATGGCAGCCGGTTTCCCAGCAGCCATAGTCATACTAGTGCTTATAGGATTTTATAAAGTGTTTGTAAAAAAGAAAAGTGTTCAGCCTTTCTATACCCCATTTGATGAAATTACAGGTCAATCTGAAGTGGAGTTTCACGAAGAACAAGAAATCCTGGCTGAAGATGAAATTCAGGGAAATAAAAAGAAGCAGGAGAGAAGAAAAAGGATAGATAGCAGGTAACCTCTCCTGACAAACTCTATCCTTTTTGTTCTAAATTAATGATGATGACCCTGCCCCGCTTCCTGCTTGCCTGTTCCTTTTTGCAGGAATTCCACGTCGCTTTTCGACAGCTCTCCCACAATAAACTGCTTTTGCGGCATAATCAGGCTGCCGCCTTGCTGGGCGTGCACTTTTACAAAGTAAAGGCCATCCTTGTCAAAATCCTTGCTGATGCTGTAGACGCCCCCGCCCTCATTGTCTGCTTCCTCCATCCCATAGTGGACAGTGCCGTCCTGCTTCCAAATTTCGAAATGAACAAAATCAGCATGATCAGCCGGTTTGCCGTCCTGTGTGAGAGTGGCTTTAACTGTTTCCTGTTCTCCGGCTGTAAAAGTGTCCGGTGTTTGTATTTCCAGTTTCAGCGGAGTTTCCTGTTTGTAAAGCTCTGCTGCATTCTCATTAAGTGAACATGCACTCAGAAAAGACAGCAGCAGGATCATAAAGATATATTTTTTCACGGCATTAGACTCCCCTATCATAAACTTACGCATTCAAAAACCTCTTCAACGCTGGTATTCTCCGGATTAAGAAAAAGTCAATTATCAAAACAGCGATGATCGTTAAGCCGACTAATGGGAAGAGGACTCCCATGGCAATTAACAGAAGGAAGAATCCCTTTGTGCTGTTAAACCCAGCTGTTTTTGGTGCGCCCATGTCTTTTTTCGGCTTGCGTTTGAGCCACAAATAATAGCCGCTTACCGCCACAAGGATGATGCCAAGGCAGATGAATAAACTGATTAATTGGTTAATCAGGCCAAATTGTGTCCCTTTATGAAGCGTAATTCCCCACGCGACCATTTTCCCGATCCACCCGTAATGGTCATAGCGGTAATCTGTTAAAACCGCACCTGTATACTGATCGACATGCATCGTAATTTCATCCTGCGCTTTTGGCGGGAAGGCTGAAATTGTGTACACTCCCGATTTATCCTGTGGAATATAAATGGAATAGCTGGGATGGACGCCTTCACGTTCTGCAGCAGAAACCACATCATCAATCGAAAGAGGAATAAATCCCTGAAGGTCTGACACAGGCACGTCCAGATTTTCGGCAGCCCATGGAACATCGGCAATGTCTTTCGTCTGGATGGTTGACTGGGGTCCGCTTCCAACCCAGACACTAGGGGGATATCCTTCCCCGGTATTGGTTGCCATCGATTGAAAGTTTGTGCCCCAGAATCCGGACCAAGGCAATCCTGTCATGATTAAAAAGAGCATCCCAGCAGTGACCCAGAAGGCAGGCACTGCATGCAAATCTCTTCTGAAAGTCTTTTTCCCTTTATTCAGCCGGGGAAAAAGGACGCCGCCCATGCCAGGCCTTTTCTTCGGAAACCATAAATACAGTCCTGTTACAATGAGCACAACTGCCCAGCAGGCCGCCAGCTCCACGATCCGGTCTCCCAGCGTGCCGGCCATCAGTTCCCCGTGAAACTCTTCTATTTTATCCATAATCCGGTCCTCGCTGTTTAAGGCCCCGAGGGACTCACCTGTATAAGGATTGATAAAAACAGTAAGCGATTCATCGTTATTCACAATGCCGACTTCACTTGAACGATCGGCGCTTTCCCCGGGACGGTACACCGTCACTGCTGCATCTGGATATAGCTTCTTCACTTCTTCAATCTGCTGTGAAGCCGAAATTTTTTCATTTTGAGGGGAGACTTCATAATAATCCTGATAGAGGACACCCTCAATTTGCGGCTTAAACAAATAGATTGCTCCGGTTACCGCCAGAATAAAAAGAAATGGCGCAAAAATTATGCCCGCATAAAAGTGCCATCTCCAAACCGTTCTGTATAGAGAGGTGTTAGTCTGCGGCGGTTTCTGTATATCAGCGGATTCTTTAACCGTTTCCATGTCATCAAAAACTCCTCTTCGTTAATCTTCTTTTCATATCTTAAAAGGGGAATGTGAGAAATGAATGAAGTTTTTAAAAAGTTTTTTGGCAAAAAGCTGTCATAACAGCCAGAAACTCTCTTTTTTAGACAAGGGTTTCTAAATATAGTGTTGAATATTATCATGGAAGAACAGGCAAGGGAGTGTTAAGATGATCCATAAACAATTAAAATCACAAAAAAGCATAGAGATTCTGACAAAGGTAAGGGAGATTGCCATTGGTTTTCCTGAAACAGCCGAACAGGCTGATAAATTTGGACATACCTCATTTCGGGTAAAAGATAAGCCTTTTGTCATTTTGGGAGAGAACGAAGAGGGCATTCCGTCCATTGCCATGAAAACATCGAAAGAAACACAGGAATTTTTTGTGCAGGAAGGCAGCCGTTTTTTCAAGACACCCTATATTGGACAGCATGGCTGGACCTCGATTTTAGGTGATCATGAACTAGAGTGGGTTGAGGTTGAAGGCTTGATAAAAGAAGCTTATTTGCGGACGGCGCCTAAATCCATCCTGAAAAGCTTGAAAATAGGGGGGAGTCCATCCTAGTAGCATAAAACCGAGACAAACCGTCGTGATTCAGCTAAAGGAAAAGCGCAGTCAATCCGCCTATAAATAAAAGGATGGTACTTGATAGAATGGCGATTTTGCCTGTGCGGTCTGATTTATGAAAAAGTCTGATAAACATTCTAACACCTCACTTTTTAGTTAGTTATATTATAGTACGATTTGTCATGCGCAGAGAAAGTTTCTCTGCGCATTTTTTTATGGAAAGAGATTCCCATGCTCTCCTTCATCCGGCATAGCATTTCCAAACTCTTTTTTTTCGGCTAGTTAGGAGGAGGAAGAATAAAATGGTTAGGAGTTAATAGTTTGATGCCCAAGCTTACAACTAGCCTGTGAATATAATGAAATGATCATCATGAAAAAACAAATAGAAATTACAGAGGAGCTAATATGGAAGAAAAGAAAATTTACTATCATAAGGAAAAGGGCTGCTTAATAGCACCTAAAACAGGGTGGAAGCGAATGAAGGCAGCCTTTTGCATCCGGCTTATGTCTGCTGCTTCTCACCTGCTTGTGCCGCCAAAAGAACATTCATGCAATGGAGATGAACAGCTTCCCGGGAAAATAGGCAGCTACTCTAAGGGGCTTCCCCATAATTCTCTTGGAGAAGTTGTATCCGAGGCGTATGAACAGTATATGAAAGCTTTAAAGTCCGGAAATCCAGAAGATTTTGAATCGATCCCAATGGGAGGGAAGGTGAAGCTTTCAAATCCCCAGGCTTCCTATGTGTATGATTTAATAGGTCCTGATTGCCATCAATTGAATCTGTCCAAGCCTCCAGCTTTCAGCAGCGCCTTGGAGGCGGGAGAAATGGCAGAGTTATACTGGCAGGCGCTTACCAGGGATATTCCTTTCCGGGCTTATGAAAGTGATCCCCTGATTGCCGAGGCTGCTGGTGACCTATCAGGATTTTCTGATTTTCGCGGACCGAAAGATAACGGAAAGGTCACTCCTGAAACCTTGTTCCGCAGTGAGTTTCCAGGTAATCTTACAGGTCCCTATATTTCACAGTTCCTCTGGAAGGACATTCCATTTGGTTCTGCAGTCATTCCCCAGAAATACCGCACCGCTTTGGCTGGGTCTGATCATATGACTTCTTATGAAGAATGGCTGGACATCCAAAATGGTTCATTACCCCGAGAATCGATAAAAGATCCGGTGCCCCGTTATATCCGCAACGGGCGTGACTTAGGTGAGTATGTACATTATGATTTTTCATTTCAATGTCCGTTATCGGCCTGCTTAATTTTGCTTAGTTATGGGCCTGAGGCTCTCGATCGGAACAACCCTTATCTTAAGTCGGCTACCCAGGGAGGTTTCATTACCTTCGGGGCTGCTCATATATTGGACATGGTCACAAAAGCAGGGAGGATGGCACTGGAAGCTTCCTGGTTCCAAAAGTTTCTCGTCCACCGCAGGCTCCGTCCAGAAGAATTTGGCGGGCGTGTTCATAACCATATGAATGGATCGGCTAAATACCCGATCCACTCAGAGCTTCTTGAATCTGAAGCCCTTTCTAAAGTATTCAGCAAATATGGCTCTTATCTTCTGCCTATGGCCTATCCGGAAGGATGCCCGACCCATCCTGCCTATCCTGCAGGTCATGCGTGCATAGCCGGTGCAGGGGTTACGATCCTTAAAGCATTTTTCAACGAATCTTTTGTGATTCCGGATCCGGTGGAAGCAAGTTTGGATGGACTCTCGCTGCTTCCTTATCCGGGCAAACCTCTGTCAGCAGGAGGGGAGCTTAATAAGCTTGGTGTGAATATTTCCCTGGGCAGAGACACAGCAGGTGTTCATTGGCGCTCTGATGGCATAGAAGGGCTAAAGCTTGGTGAAGCAGTGGCCATTGGGCTCCTGCGGGATTACAGCTCATCCTTTAATGAGCATTTTAACGGTTTTACGCTAACCAAATTTGACGGAAAAAAAGTAACGATTATCTAAGCTTTATATACACATGTGCGAGCCTCAGCGCCATGTGTTTTTTTTGTGCATAAGAATGGGAATCTGGATAAAAGTCCTGCTCTGACGACTGCCATTCCGCCTCGTCATTTATTTGATGGAGCGGAGATTCTCAGGAACAAGCGTATTGTAGAGCCCAATCCCTATTTATCAAGAGTGGGACAAGTTTTTTTCGAAAAAAGTTTCTTTGACATTTTCCTGACACATTGGGCCTTTAAAGTATGACTTGTAAGGCAAACGAAAACTATTCAAATTCAAAATAGATAAGAAGGAAGTGTTTAATCATGACAGAGTTTAACGAAGAAAGCAGAACGGAAAATCGGGCGGCGAAAAAACCGGTTTGGAAAGGGTTCCTGTCAACCGTGGCGGCTGGTGTGCTGGGTTCGGCGCTTACGCTGACAGCCGTTCCATATTTCCAGGAGGATCCGACGCAGGCAACCGTTCCGGAAGAAACTGGACAAGCTGAAAGCTCATCCAATCTCGATGTGACGCCAGTATCTTCTTCATCCAATTCCCTGGCCGATACAATTGAGCAGGCATCGAAAGCGATTGTCGGCGTTGTGAATATGCAGCAGCAAAACAATAATCCGTTCAGCCAGTCGAGTGAAGCTTCAGAAAGCGGTACGGGGTCGGGTGTAATTTTTAAAAAGACAGATGATGCGGCATACATTGTGACCAATAACCATGTGATTGAAAATGCGAGTGAGATTCAGGTGACATTGCATGATGGTGAGAAGGCAACGGCAGAATTGATTGGAACCGATGCGCTGACAGATATTGCGGTGCTGAAAATCAAAGGGGATGTAGACGCTCAAGCCATGACGTTTGGTGATTCTTCCAAGCTGAGAGCCGGTGATCAGGTGCTGGCGATCGGCAATCCGCTTGGCCTGGATTTATCCAGAACAGTGACTCAGGGAATCGTGAGTGCGGTCGACCGCTCGATTCAAATCAGCACGTCTGCAGGGGAATGGAACTTAAATGTCATTCAGACAGATGCAGCGATCAACCCGGGCAACAGCGGCGGCGCATTGATGAATACAGCCGGCCAGCTGGTCGGGATCAACAGCCTGAAGATCGCGGATAGCGGGGTGGAAGGCCTTGGATTTGCCATCCCAAGCAATGAAGTGAAAACACTGATTGATCAGCTGATTGAAAATGGACAAGTGGTCCGCCCGTATCTTGGTGTTGGTCTGGCAAGCTTTGAAGAAGTGCCGCCTCAATATTTAAGAAATCTCCCTGACGGTGTGACTAGCGGGGCAATTGTGGCGAATGTTGATCCGGATTCGGCCGCTGCCAAAGCCGGACTTCAGGTAGAGGATATTCTCGTCAGCATTGGCGGAAAGCAAATAACGAATTCCGGAGATTTGCGCAAGCATTTATACAGCGGTTTTTCGATTGGCGATAAGGTGAAAATCGAATTTTACCGCGGCGGCGAATTGAAAACGGCGGAAGTCACGCTGACAAGCAACCAGAAAGCGAATTAGGAGAGGGGAACAGGATGAAGAATAAGAAAGTTATCTATTGGATTTTAGGCAGTGTAGTAACGATCGGGGCAGCGGCAGCCATCTTTTTTACAATAAAGGAGGATGATGCTGCTGCGACCGTAAACGGGGAAGAAATCAGCAGGGATGAGCTGCATGAGCGTCTCGTTGACCAGTATGGGCAGGAGCTTCTGGATTCGCTGATCACCGAGAAAGTGATTGATCAGGAAGCGAAGAAAGAAAATGTGAAAGTGACACAGGAAGAAATTGATGAGGAAAAGGCTGTATATGCGGAGTCATACGGCGGGGAGGATGCTTTAAAGCAGACGCTCGAATCAAGCGGCCTCTCGATGGCTGATTTTGAGGAGGATATCGAATCCTACCTGGCAACCAAGAAGCTGCTGGAACCAAGGATTGAGATTTCAGAAGAAGATATGAAAACCTATTTTGACGAAAACAAAGAAAGCTTTGCCCAGGAGGAACAGGTATCAGCGAGCCATATTTTAGTAGAGGATGAGGAAACGGCAAAGGAAGTCATCGGAAAACTGAATGATGGCGGTGATTTTGCGGAGCTTGCGGCTGAATACTCGACCGATGAAAGCAACAAAGATGCTGGCGGAGACCTCGGCTTTTTTGGAAAGGGGGATATGGTCGAGGAATTTGAAGAGGTCGCCTTCTCGCTGGAGCCGGGAAAAATCAGCGATCCTGTTAAAACCGAATATGGCTATCACGTAATCAAAGTGGCAGAAAAGCAGGAAGCCAAAGAAGCAGCCTATGAAGATGTGAAAGAAGAGGTTAAAAATACATTATTTGAAACAGAGATGCAGACAGAATATACGGCTTGGCTGGAAGAAAAATTTGAAGAATATGAGATTAAGAACTATTTAGAGGGCTGAGGGGAAACTTGAGATGAATTTTTTAAAACGAGCGTTTTTAAGCGTGAAGGCCAGAAAAGGGAAAAGCATTCTGCAGATCTTCGTATTTACCGTGATTTGTGTATTAGTGCTGGCAGGATTATCGATCCAGACAGCTGCCGAAAAGTCGGGAGATCTCGCCCGCCAAAAGCTGGGGGCAGATGTCACCCTGCAGGCTGATATGGAAAAACTGAGAGAGCAGGCGATGTCCCAGCAGCAGAGCGGAGGGGAGCGGATGCGTTTCCAGTCAGTTCCTGTCCCGCTTGATGCCGCAGAGGAACTGGCTTCTTATGACCAGATTAAAGGCTATAATTTCTACTCATCCACCACTGGGCTGGCCTCCGGTTTTGATCCGATTGAAAGCGACTCGGCTGCCTCTGACACATCTGAGGAAAGCAGTGAAGGGCAGGAGCCTGGGAGAGGCATGCCGGGCGGAATGATGCAGGGGGATGTGAGCCTGCAGGGGGTTGCATTTACAGACTCGGTTGCGGAGTTTATGGATGGGACCTCATCGATGGTTGAAGGAACCGGGATCACTGAAGAGCATATCGGTAAAAATGTCACGCTGATTGAACAGACATTGGCGGAAGAAAACGAGCTGGGAGTTGGCGATAAGATTACCGTCACAAACCTGCGTGATGAAACGGCTGAAATGGAGCTTGAAGTGATCGGAATCTATCAGACAGCTTCTGCCGGATCTGATCAGGCAATGGATTTTACAGCACTGAATCCTTATAACAAGCTGTACGTTCCATACACTGCTGCTGCAGCACTAAAGGGATCTGACTATGAAAATACAATCGATAGCGCCATCTACTACATAGAGGATCCTGCCGATATGCAGGACTTTATCGATCAGGTAAAAGCAGAGAGCAGCATCGATTTCGAAACGTTCAAGCTTGATGCTGATGATCAGCTTTATCAGCAGATGGTCGGCCCGATTGAGAATGTAGCCGGATTTTCGAAAAATATTGTGTACATGGTATCCATTGCCGGAGCAGTCATATTGGGTCTGATCGTCATGATGTCAATCCGTGAGCGGAAGTATGAAATGGGCGTCCTGCTGGCGATCGGGGAAAAAAGGTGGAAGCTTGCAGGCCAGTTTATGGCGGAAATTTTAGTCGTGGCTGTATTATCGCTCGGCATTGCCACAGCGAGCGGCAATGTGGTGGCGGGCCAGCTTGGTGACCAGCTCCTGAATCAGGAATTGGCATCAGCGGAACAGACGAATGCACCGGAATCCTTCAGAGGAAGGGGCATGGGCGGCTTCGGTCCGGGCATGATGCAGACTCAGGAAACAGTGGAGACGGTAGATGAAATGAATGTTCAGGTGACGGGAGAAGATCTTGGCTTCCTTGCACTAATTGGCCTCGTGATTGCTGCATTGTCAGCACTATTGCCTTCGTTAACCGTATTGCGCCTTCAGCCAAAAGCCATTCTAAGCAAGCAGGATTAAAAGGAGATGGAAAAATGAGTTCATTGCTGGAATTCAAAAATATCAGCTACTGGTATAAAAACGAAAATAAAAAACACGATATCTTGAAAAATATTAACGTGAGTTTTGAAAAAGGGAATTTTTACAGCATAATCGGGCCGTCCGGATCCGGGAAAACGACATTCCTTGCTCTGGCCAGTGCCCTGGATGTTCCGAAGGACGGAGAAGTGCTGTACGAAGGAAAGGATATCCGGAAAATTGGGCTGACGAGATTCCGAAATAAGTTTGTCTCCATTGTCTTTCAATCCTATAATCTGCTTCCGTATATGACGGCTCTGCAGAATGTATTGACCGCAATGGAGATTACCGGATCCTCTGCGAAAAATAAAACGGCGATTGCTGTGGAGATGCTGAAGCGGGTCGGGATTTCTGAAATCCAGGCCCGGCAAAAAGTGCTTACTTTAAGCGGCGGCCAGCAGCAGCGTGTGTCCATTGCCCGGGCTTTGTGCTGTGACGCCGAACTGATTGTCGCCGATGAGCCGACCGGCAACCTGGACGAAGACACGGCCCAGGAAATGGTGGGGCTTTTACGGGCACTGGCACATGAAGAAGGGAAATGCGTGATCGTCGTTACGCATGATCCCGACATTGCGAGAGATTCGGATGTGGTTGTGAAGCTTTCGAAAGGGAGTATTACGGTTACATCGAATGAACCCGAGCTGGTTTCGAATTGAAAAAGGTGCCTTTTCCTGAGGGAGGAGGCACCTTTTTTTAAACTTTAAAACAGACGGTGGAATGTGGCGCATTAATGAGCAAAATTTGATTGTAAAATGGAAGAGGGGCACACAAATCATGACAAGCGGGACATGAGTCTTTATTCATACAGCCCGCCCGTATACATTCTGGTCAGATTCACAATCACGTCATCCATCTGATACTTTTCCTCATTCATCACCAGCTCCCACATGAACATCTCATTTGAATAAAACCAGCCTCTTGCGGTAAGGGCCGGATCGAGTTGCTCTTTGGCAAGCTTTTGCGCCTGTGCGTAGCGGATATCGACTGAAATCCGCTCGATGAAGCGTTCGCGGATTCCGTACCATTTTTCCTCTATCTCAGGTGAGACGCCGATTGCCTCTTTTACGACCTTCATCATGTCCCGCTCATCCAAAGCCAGCTGCAGGAACAGCCTGACCTGCTTCTTAATATTTTCATAGGCCTCTTCTTTGGCCTGCGGCTTAAAGGGCATCTCTGCCACTTCGTAAAATTGGTTCATGAGATCTTCCATTAAGGTAATGAAAAGCTCATCTTTATTTTTAAAATAGACGTACGCCGTGCCGTAGCCTGTTTTTGCTTTTTTGATCACTTGGGAGATGGTTGCTTTTTGGAAGCCGTTTTCGAGAAAAACTTCTTTTCCGGCCTGGAGAAGCTTATGGCGTGTTTTCAGGGCCTGCTGCTGCCTTGCCGGCAATTGATCGATCGGGTTCTTCATTTATTTCATTCCTTCGTTCAGTTTCTGGCAACTATACTGACATTATATCATTGACATAGTGTCAATCAAACCATATAATTTTCGTAAATAATTAATATTCTGAAAGGTTGGAAATCTATGGATTTTACAAGAGAGTATGCAATCAGACTGGATGCTGGGAATGAGCTGTCCTACCGGGAAGAGTTTTATATAAAAGAAGACGGAATTTATCTGGATGGCAATTCACTTGGACTGCTTTCAAAGCGTGCGGAAAAGTCACTCCTTGACCTGCTGGATTCCTGGAAGCACCATGCTATTGATGGCTGGACAGAAGGGGACAATCCCTGGTTCTATTTATCTGAAAAACTAGGAAAAGAATTGGCGCCAATCGTGGGAGCACATCCGGAGGAAGTTATTGTAAGCGGTTCCACAACCGTTAATCTGCATCAGCTTGTCTCGACTTTTTATAAGCCGGAAGGAAAAAGAACGAAGATACTGGCGGATGAATTGAATTTTCCAAGCGATATTTATGCGCTGCAAAGCCAGGTAAAGCTGAAGGGCTATGATCCTGATGAGCATCTTGTCCAGGTAAAAAGCGCGGATGGCCATACGCTGAAGGAAGAAGACATTGTCGCGGCGATGACAGATGAAATCGCGCTGATTGTCCTGCCGGGTGTTTTATACCGAAGCGGCCAGGTGCTGGATATGGAGTATCTGACTGCAGAAGCACATAAGCGCGGGATTGAGATTGGCTTTGATCTATGCCATTCGGTTGGATCTGTCCCGCATTCCCTGAGTGATTGGGATGTGGATTTCGCGTTCTGGTGCAACTATAAGCATCTGAATGGCGGACCTGGCTCGACGGGCGGATTGTTTGTGAACAAGCGCCATTTTGGCCAAGTGCCGGGACTTGCCGGCTGGTTCAGCTCCCGCAAGGATAAGCAGTTTGATATGGAACATGTGCTGACTGCTGCTGAAGATGCAGGCGCATATCAGATTGGAACTCCGAATATCTTTAGCATGGCGCCAATTATTGGATCACTCAGCATGTTTAATGAAGCTGGCATGGAAAGAATCCGCGAAAAATCTCTTAAACTGACTGGCTATATGATTAAGCTGATCCAGCATGAGCTTGACAGACACGGATTTATCCTGCGCAACCCGCTTGATGAAAAGAAGCGCGGCGGCCATATTTATCTGGAGCACCCGGAAGCAGCAAGGATTTGCAAGGCGCTGAAGGCAGAGGGAGTTATCCCGGATTTTCGTGCCCCAAACGGAATCCGTCTGGCGCCGGTAGCGCTGTACAATACGTTTGAAGATGTCTGGAAAACAGTTCAGATCCTTAAAGGTATTATGGAAGAAGAAAAATACAAGCAATTCGAAAATAAACGGGGAGTCGTAGCATGATGAAGAAAGGATGGATCGATATTTCACAGCCGCTGACTAATGCCATTGCCCACTGGCCCGGAGATACGCCATTCAGCTATGAAACAGCTTTTACAAAAGAACAAACCGGCTCTGTCAATATTGGCAGGATTACGACCAGCCTGCATACCGGCACCCATGTCGATGCGCCGTTCCATTTTAATGACGAAGGCGAAAAGATCTTGGACCTGGATATCGAGCTGTATATCGGGCCGGCGCGTGTGATTGATGTATCTGCCTGCGAAAAGGTGGATTCGGAAGTTCTGAAAGGATTTGATCTCGAAGGTGTGGAACGTGTCCTGCTCAGGACCTCGGTTCCGAATAATTCGGAAGTGTTTCCGAATCAGATCCCTGAACTGACCGTGGATATGGCAGACTACCTCGGCAGTAAAGGCGTGCGCCTGCTCGGAGTGGATGTGCCATCCGTCGATGCGATCGACAGCAAAGAGATGGAAACACACCATGCTTTATATCGAAATGGCATTCATATTCTGGAAAATATCATGCTGGATGAGGTAGAAGAAGGAAATTACGAGCTAATTGCCTTGCCGCTCCCGATTAAAGACGGAGACGGCAGCCCGGTGAGGGCGGTTATTCGGCCAATTTAAGCGGGGTAACGGCCAAAACCTCGAATTTATCGGCCAAAATGGAAGGTTTAACGGCCAAACTAACCTATTTATCGGTCAAACGCTAAATTTCTGCCTTACTGGAAGCGCAGCAGGTAGCAGAAATAGCCTTTACCGGCCGATTTGAAGGAAATACTGGCCAAAACCGTACAATTAACGGCCAATTTTGATAAAGTACCGGCCAAATGAAGCCCGGCCGCAAGCCGCAGCAGGTATATCGATCAAAAAAATAATATATCGGTCAAAATTTCATTATATCGGTCAATCACATGATGATATCGGTCAGATTTCCAATATATCGGTCACTTTCCGAATATATCTGTCAGCCGCTGAAATAACAGGCCTCAGGAACGACAAGAACTAATCTCAAGGAGGACATAACATGAAAGAAAAACACCAGGACGTAAACGCGACAACCTCTGAAAAGAGCATCCATACAGATTTCACCAACAACATGACATACGGTGAATACCTGCAGCTCGACAAAATCCTATCCGCGCAAAACAGGCTTTCCGGACATCATGATGAGATGCTGTTTATCGTCATCCACCAGGTGAGCGAGCTGTGGATGAAGCTGATTCTTCATGAAATGGGTGCAGCCATCGAATCGATTGAAAACAATGATTTATCCACAGCACAGAAGCGATTGGCGCGCGTTTCGAAGACACAATCGCAGATTATTCAGGCATGGGATGTGCTGTCCACATTGACGCCATCCGAGTATATGGAGTTCCGCGATTCACTTGGCCAGGCATCTGGCTTCCAATCCTACCAGTATCGTATGGTAGAATTTGCGTTAGGCTATAAAACCGAGCATGTTCTGAAAATTTACCAAAAAGATCCTGAGCTGCATGCGAAGTTAACGGAAGCGTTCGAAAAGCCGGGCTTATACGATGTAGCTATCCGCGCGCTTCACAAAGCAGGCCTGCCAGTTGATGATGATATTCTGAACAGAGATGTAACCAGAACATATAAAGAAAATGATTCGGTCCGCGCAGCCTGGATGACGGTGTATAAAAATCCTGAAAAGTACTGGGAGTTATACGAGCTTGCGGAAAAACTTGTGGATATCGAAGATTGGCTTCAGCAGTGGCGCTTCCGCCATATGAAAACGGTGGAAAGAATCATCGGCTTCAAGATGGGAACAGGCGGTTCATCCGGCGTCGGCTATTTGAAAAAAGTATTGGATCAGCGCTTCTTCCCTGAACTTTGGGATATCCGCACAGAGTTGTAATCTAGGATTTAAAGGGGAATCGGGGCCCGAAAGTCTTCCTGAATCGGGCCTTGCATAAAAATAGAGAACAGGGGGGTACTATGAGTACAAATCGAGAGCAATGGTCTTCTAAATTCGGCTTTATCATGTCCTCGGCCGGTGCCGCGATTGGCCTGGGAGCAATCTGGAAGTTCCCGTATGTAGCCGGAACGAGCGGAGGAGGCGCCTTTTTGCTGATGTTTATCGCGTTTACGATTTTGATTGGTCTTCCGATGCTCATTTCAGAGTTTATTATCGGGCGCGGGGCACAGAAAGAAGCGGTGTCTGCCTATTATAAATTGGCTCCAAACAGTCCGTGGACCATTACCGGCAAGCTTGGCGTTGTCGGCTGCTTCCTGCTGCTGAGTTTTTATTCGGTTGTTGGGGGCTGGGTTCTGATTTATACAGTCCTGTCAATTGGCGGCCAAGTCATCACGCCAGGTGCAGCCTATCCAGAACTGTTTGGCATGATTACATCCACGCCAAGCTGGACGCTATTGGGACTGGCAGCTTTTCTGCTTATTAACATTGTGGTCATCACATTCGGAATTCAGAACGGAATTGAAGCTGCAAGCAAATATATGATGCCGCTATTATTCATCTTTTTTATCGTGCTTGTGGTACGCGCACTGACACTGGATGGAGCGATGGAAGGAGTCAAGTTCTTCCTGAACCCGGATTTCAGCAAAATCACAGGGGAATCGGCCCTTTATGCATTGGGACAGTCGTTCTTTGCACTGGCAGTCGGCTTCTCATGCATGGTCACTTACAGCTCGTATCTGGATAAAAAAGTAAGCATCCCAAATTCAGCGGGCTCTGTTGTCATCATGAACATTATTATCTCTGTTTTGGCAGGATTGGCGATTTTCCCGGTTGTGTTTGCATTCGGATTTGAACCGGCGGAAGGCCCAGGGCTTCTGTTCATGGTCCTGCCGGCCGTCTTTTCACAAATCCCATTAGGGGAAATGTTTCTGGCAATCTTTCTGCTGCTTTTCTTATTTGCCACTTTGACATCATCGTTCAGCATGCTGGAAATCATCGTCTCTGCATTCATCGAAAACGGAAAGCATTCCCGGAAAAAAATCTCCTGGATCTCCGGCATTGTCATGTTCGCCGCCGGGATTCCTGCTGCGCTGTCGTTCAGCCTGCTTGGGGACTTCACCATTTTCGGGAAAAATATATTTGATGCAACCGACTACCTTGTCAGCAATATCCTGCTTCCTCTAGGCTGCCTGCTGATTGCCCTCTTTATTTCTTTAAGAATGGACAAACAGCT
>CAKQBC010000018.1 GCA_934215995.1 uncultured Bacillus sp.
TGCTTCGGTTGCGCATGAAGCAAAGGTTTCCGTTCGCTGGTACAGGGAAATGATCGCTGCGATGAAGGAAGCTTTTGAAAATATACCGGAACTGTCGGATGTACCGGTCCTCGTTATGCAGGCCGGTGAAGATAAAGTGGTAGACAAGCAGGCAGTCAGGGAATGGTTCAACTATATATTCAATAGCGAGAAGTCCTATATGGAATGGAAGGGCTTGTATCATGAACTGTTCAGCGAGCCTGAAAAAGATAATGTCTTTTATTATGCAAAGGGCTTCGTTGAAAATAGGCTCCGCAATCTGGGATATGTAGTGCATTAAAAGGGGGAGAACATAGGGTGGGAATACCGTATACACCGATCAGTCTCATGAACAGAGTGTATAAAGATATTTTTCCGGAAGTCCAACAAGAACTGCAGCATTGGAAAAATGAAGCGAAAAAGATTCCTGATGCCGAGCTCAGGAAACAGGCTATAGACAGTATTGAGGGAAAAGATTTTCATTGTGAAGGCGGATCAATTCTAGCGCTCTTGTCAGAAGGCAGGAGAGAAAAAGCCATTTCTTTCATTGTAGCTTACCAGACAATCAGCGATTATCTGGACAACCTGTGCGATCGCAGCACTTCATTGGATGAAAAGGATTTTGCAGCGCTTCACGAGTCGATGCAGCATGCATTGAGCAGAAGTTCAGAACCTGTGAACTACTACCGTTTCCGCTCCGAGCAGGATGACGGGGGATATTTGCAAAGCCTTGTGGACAGGTGCCAGCACTTTTTCCGGGAGCTGGACCACTATCCGGAGATTGAAGGGTATCTCAAGAAACTATGTTCCTACTACTCAGATCTGCAGGTACATAAGCATGTTGAAAAAAAAGAACGCGTAAGCCGGCTTAAAAACTGGTTTCGCCAGCATGAAGCAGAACTGCCGCCGATGTCCTGGTATGAATTCTCTGCATGTTCAGGTTCAACGCTCGGCATCTTTTGCCTGATATCATATGCTCTGCGCGATGATTTTAAAGCAGAACATGCTGAACAAATTTGGAAGGGGTATTTTCCTTACATACAAGGCTTGCATATCCTTCTTGATTATTTCATTGACCAAGAAGAGGACGTAGAAGGCGGTGACCTGAATTTTTGCTTTTATTATGAAAATGACAAGGAGTTATTCTCGCGGATTTCCCACTTTGTCCATGAAGCAGAACGCTACCTGAATCATCTTCCCCATACGAAGTTCCATAAGTTGATTCACCGGGGGCTCCTGGGGCTCTATTTGTCCGATGATAAAATAGATGATAACCGGGAGACAAAACAGCTTGCCAAGCAGATGGTGAAGCTGGGAGGTTCGGAGTCCCGATTTTTTTACCTGAATGCCAAGTTATACAGGTTCATAAAAAAACTTATGCCGAAACGATATGCTTTATCGACGGCTGAATAAGGATAATGAAAAAGCCATCCTCTTAGGGGAGGCTCAGACTATTGCCAAACGCCCGCATCAGCCTATCCGGCCCGACAGCCCATGGGGCAGACGGGGTGTTTATCACGCTAGCGGTCCTGGCGTACCTCCTGGCAAACGTGTTGAAGTGCAAGGATAAAGAAACTGGCAAATTTATTGTTTTCAATAGTGAAGCCCCCTTTGCCGGAAAGGGGGCTTATTTATATGCAACTGCAAATTGCCGATTATATGGTTTCTGCTTCTTTGGAATGAACCTTCTTCATGAATTCGTTGACATCGGCAGGAACCTTTCTGTCCAATTTTGATACGATATAAACAGACAGGAAACCTACAGGTACTGTGATGATGCCCGGTATATTAAATTGCAGGAATTCAGGGAGAGTGCCCGGAAGGAAAATCATATACATGGAGACTGCTAACCCGATTACAAGTCCTGCAATCGCCCCCTTCTCTGTCATACCCCTCCACCAGATACCGAGGATGAAGATCGGGGTAAAGGTACTGGCGGCCACTGTAAATGCGAGGGCAACCAAATGACCGATTGAAGCTTCTTTGACTAGAAGGCCCAATGCCCCATAGAGAACGCCAAGGATGACAACCGCTACTTTACCGGCTATAACCCGCTCTTTTTGGCTGATGTTCTTTCGCAGGAAGGTTGCGTAGATGTCATGAGCCAAAGCGCCTGAACTTGCAATGAAGAGTCCTGACAGATTGGAGAAGATCGCAGCGAATGCACCTGCAATGACCAGTCCCAATAGCCAATCTCCTCCAAGTGCCTGAGCGGTTGAAGGGATCACCATATTGTTGCCGCCCGCAATTAAATCTTTCATTACCTGTGCACTGACTTCCCCCTCAATGAAGAGCGCTCTGCCGACAACCCCGAGATAAACAGCAAAAAGGAAGAATACACTTGCAATCGCTATTGCCATGAGAGCTGATTTTCGGGCTGCTTTGGCACTTGGATTTGTGTAAAAACGCAGCAGGATATGGGGCAGTCCGATCGTTCCGAGCGCCAGGCCGATTGTCATGCTGATTGTCTGCCAAAACGTAGGGAAATAAAAGCCTGTTCCTGTCCAAGCTTCCCCATCGAAAGGAATGTCTTTTCCGTCCAATGCGTAAGGGGCAGTTTCAGGGATGCCACCAGTAAAGGAGTTTATGGCAGCCAGAATTTTATCATAATGGAGGCCGCTGTATATGGCTACGGCGACCATCAGTATAAAAGCGCCAAGGCGAATCCAAAGCTCTAATGCCTGATTGATTGTTGTCCCTTTCATTCCGCCGATGCCAACATAGAAAATCATGACTACGCATGTGAATATGATTCCAAACTCATAAGAAGTCCCGAAAAACATACTGAGGATTTGGGCTGCTCCCAGCAACTGAGGCGCTGCGTAAAATCCTGATATAGCTAAAACAACAGCCACGGCCGCCAAGCGCGCTCTTTTGCTGTGAAAACGATAGGCAAGAAAATCGGCTACCGTAAATGCGCCAAAACGCCGGAGCGGTCCTGCTACGAAAATGGCCAGTAAAGTAAGCCCAATTGAAAAACAGAATGCATAGTAAGCGCCATCATAACCTAATTGGAAGGTGAGGCCTGCTATTCCAAGGAAAGTAGCTGCACTGAGGTAATCGCCTCCAATAGCTGACCCATTCGTAAACCATCCGAAACTGCGCCCTCCAACAAAATAATCAGAAGCGGTCGCATTCCGTTTTGTCAGATAGGTAATGTAGACAATGGTTGCCATCAAAAGGATTGTCAGCAACATTTTTGGCTCAAGCAACACTTCGATCATCCCATTTTCCTCCCGCCTGCAGCTTCTTTTTCGTGTACAGCGTATTTATGCAATCTTCTTTCATACAAACTTGTATGGATGTAAGCAATAATAAATGCCATAGCCATTGCCACAATGCTTGTGATAAACCAGGTGACGGTCATTCCTCCCCAAAATTTTGAGAAAGCAAAACTTGGGGCATACCAGTTGATTACCGGAATAGAGAAAATAAAAAGAAAATAAAATAACGTTAATTTTGATCCAGTCCTGAATTCGCCTCTCATGATTTCAGCAGTTGAAGAATCCAACGGCGGCAAGTCCTTGACATCTATTGTGCCAGCTTCCACATACTCATAATCCTTATAATCGGCACCCAATCCAGCCTCATCTCCTTTATGATTTGTGCCACACCGCTTGGTATGGTTTATTATTTTTTAATTGTAAATGACATGAGGAAGACACACCTTACAAATTATTGTCAGAAAAGTACAATAATTTAATGTCTTACTGGTTTTTTTAAGGTAGTATAAAAGCATATACAAACAAATGGGGGTAACTAAAGAATCAATGAGGATGCTCCATATTCATATTCATGTGTCTAATCCAGTTGAAAGAAGGAAAATAGAGTCGTGGCTTGGGGAAATCATCCCGAAACAGTCCTTTACATCCGGAGAATTGAAAGCGGATACATCCATCTGCTTTTGGGAGATAGACAAGCTGTTTGATTGGGTCATCGTAAGAAGAATCCAAAAGAGACATAGTAAAATGTTGATTTTCCCTGTCATTGCTCCTTCACTCGCCTATTCATCGGGAATGGCTATAGATTTGAAATTCCCGTCTTTACTGATCATGCCTCTCCAACGAAGTCCGTTTATAAGAATAGGCAGAAGGATCAGGGATTGCTACCTGAAAAAGCAATACTCTCTTTTGAACTATCGAATGCTGTATGGCCATCTTTCCGGGCAGGATTATACAGCATACCATGATGCATTTTATCGGCGTCTGCTCAAGGGGGAGATATCGTCTGAAGAAGAATTGTTCGAAGCCCGTTCTTTTCTCCAGGAAGAGGAAATGCCGAACACAGTGATTTTCATACAGGGTTTCAGTTTTCATCAAGAGAATGGGGAAACAGTCATTTCAGATCCGGGCTATATTATTAAGAAAGTCTTCAGGGAAAAGTTATTAACCGTTACAAGAAATATTTATTTCTTGTCCTTTACCAATCACTTGTTGATAACGATTAAAGTCCCCGATAAATATCGCTGTCTAAAAAAATGGGAGGAAGGAAACACATTACTGCATGAAGGGGTCGGTTGTTTGTTCCGTGATTACCGGATACAGGTATACATCGGAGTGGGGGATGTACATTATGAACCACTGGAACTGCACCAGTCATACAGGGAAGCAAGAAAATCGAGAAGGATGCCCACAAGCGGATATTTGCAGGTGAGGTATTATGTTGATTTGCCCAAAAATCAATATATAAAAAAGATTATCGACTACATAGAAGAGCATAGTCATGAGCAAATCAATGCAAAAACTGCGGCAATGCAAATTAATTTCAGCCCGGCTTACTTCAGCAGACTATTCAATAAGGAAACAGGAAAAAGTTTTGTAGAGTATGTTGTGTTCATCCGTATTCGAAAGTCTTTGGTCTATTTAAGAAGAACAGAGTACACGATTGAAGAAATAGCGGATTTAGTCGGATTCAACACTCCGAATTATTTTAGCAGTACATTCAGGAAATATGTCGGATTGACTCCGAGTGAATACCGGGCAACAAAGGAAATCACTTTTTGAAATGCAAAAAAGAGATAAACGGGGTTTATCTCTTTTCGATGGCAATAATGAACGGCGGGGAGTTCACCTGGTTCAGAAAGGCATAGTGAAGTACATGGGCCTGATCCTGAGGGATGGTGGAGACGTACTTCATTAGTTCATCTTTCTCGCATTTCCCCTCAGGGTGGCCATGATAAATGACAAGTACGATTATCCCTTCAGGCGCCATAATGTCGAGAAGCTGCTGGATAGCGGCAATGGTGGAATCGGCGACAGTCACAATCGTCTTATCCCCGCCTGGAAGATAACCAAGATTGAATATAGCGGCTGTGACTTTGCCGAGCGCATCTTCCGGGATGTAATCCTTCAGATTGCTATGGCTTGTACGGCAAAGAGTCGCCAGATGCCCGGTCCCGTTCTCTTTCAAACGGATTCGGGTTGATTCGATTGCCTGTTCTTGAATATCGAAGGCATAGACATGGCCGTTTTCACCGACGAGCTTTGTCAAAAACAATGTGTCATGTCCATTGCCTGCTGTGGCATCAATTGCAATATCACCTGGCGAAACGGCTTTCTCAAGTAAGATCCGTGCATATGGCAAAATGCGGTCAAGCTTCAACTTCAAGTCCTCCTGCATGTTTGTAGAATTTCCCCTGCCAGCTGTTGCGTCGCTTCAATTCAGCGTCAATGGCATTAAGGACCTCCCATTTGTTAACGCTCCACATCGGCCCGATCATCAAATCGATTGGGCCATCGCCTGTAATGCGGTGGACAATCATTTCAGGAGGGATGATTTCGAGTTGGTCGCACACAAGGCTGACATAGTCCTTGAAAGATAGGACTTGCAGCATCCCTTTTTCATATTGCTTCACCATTGGTGTGCCTTTTAAGAGATGCAGCAGATGAATCTTAATGCCCTGCACATCCAATTTGGCAACTTCTTTGGCCGTTTCGAGCATCATTTCCGGCGTTTCCAGAGGCAGCCCGTTTATGATATGGCTGCATATGCGTATATTGTGCTTGCGCAGTTTGGCCACGCCTTCCACATATGTCGGATAGTCATGGGCCCTGTTGATGATATTTGCCGTTTTTTCATGGACTGTTTGCAGGCCAAGTTCCAGCCATAAATATGTCCTTTCGTTCAGCTCGGCCAGATATTCCACTACATCATCCGGCAGGCAGTCCGGGCGTGTGGCGATGGAAAGTCCGATAACGCCTTCCTGCTTAAGGGCTGTTTCAAACTTCTCTCTCAATACATCGACCGGTGCATGGGTATTGGTATAAGCCTGGAAATAGGCCATGTATTTCCCATCGGGCCACTTTTTATGCATGCGGGCTTTTACATCATTGAATTGTTTTTCTATATCGTCGGCCCGATTGCCGGCAAAGTCACCGGAGCCGGCTGCGCTGCAGAAGGTGCAGCCTCCATGCGCGACTGTGCCGTCACGGTTCGGACAGTCAAAGCCCCCGTCTATCGCGACTTTGAATACTTTATGCCCAAATGTGTTTCGCAGATGGTAATTCCATGTATGATAACGCTTGTCATCACTTGCATATAGGAACGGGTTTTTCTGATTCAAGTCAGAAACCTCCTTTAATGATTGAAATATAGCATAAAAGACATTGTAACATGAATGGGAGCTCTATAGCCATTATCCATATTCATCAGGGAGTGGGTAATTTTATCAAAATAGATTTCCTTAATCGGTAATAAACTAAGGCTGAAGTCTTTTTATGGGAGGTCATGACCAATGGCTACAAGACAATCAATCGGCAACTGCCTGGAAAATTGCGCGGAAGCGCTTGAACTTGCTCGTGAACAGTACGAAGAAGCTTCGAAACAGGAGCATTATAATGAAGAGCATTATACCGAGAGCCAAGCATTGCTGCAGACGGCCTATAATGAGCTGGAGCAATTAGCGCACAGCTCCAATGACCAGCAAAGGGAAGCGCTGAATAGGATGAAGATGCAGATCGAGCAAATGCAGCATGATATGATTGTTTTAAGGCATTAACATTTCCGACAATAAACGGCTCAACGAAGCAGGTTTTCCATCATTTAAAAGGAAGCCTGCTTTTTCTTTTTGCTTTGAATCCGAAATGATTGATTAATGTGTAAATTAAAGTAGGAAATTTGGTACAATTTACGTATAGAATGATTTGATGCGAAAGGGAGAGTGAACGTATGAATAACCATGAAATCGACTACAAGCTATACGGCGATGATATGCAATTCGTCGAGGTGGAGCTGGACCCGCAGGAAACGGTAATTGCTGAGGCGGGGAGCTTAATGATGATGGAGGATGGCATTTCAATGGAGACCATTTTTGGGGATGGCTCCAAAGAGGACGGCGGTTCAGGGCTGATGGGTAAACTGTTATCTGCCGGAAAACGGGTCATCACCGGAGAAAGTCTGTTTATGACTGCCTTTACGAATACAGGGTCAGGGAAAAAGCGGGTATCCTTTGCTTCCCCGTATCCGGGCAAAATCGTTCCTTTGGATTTGAGTGAGTATAACGGGAAGATCATTTGCCAAAAAGATGCTTTTCTGGCGGCTGCAAAAGGGGTAAGTGTCGGAATCGAATTCCAGCGCAAGATAGGAGCGGGTTTCTTCGGAGGCGAGGGCTTCATTATGCAGAAGCTGGAAGGAGACGGAATGTCTTTCGTTCATGCGGGCGGCACAATCCACAAGAAAGAATTGTCCCCTGGGGAAGTTCTCCGCGTCGATACGGGGTGCCTCGTAGCGATGACGCGTGATGTCGACTACAACATAGAAATGGTTAAGGGTGTGAAAACTGCTTTGTTCGGAGGGGAAGGGTTATTCTTTGCAACTTTGCGGGGACCGGGGACTGTTTGGGTTCAATCGTTGCCATTCAGCCGATTGGCAAGCCGTGTCTTTGCGGCAGCTCCAGCCAAAGGCGGTTCAAGCGATGAAGGAAGCGTGACTGGGAAACTTTTTGATATGTTTGGAGGAAAATAAGAAGGTAAACATGGAATGGAGTTGAACCAGTGCGGTATGCGGCCGCCTGATTTTTTAAAATGAAAGAAGGGTGCTGTTTGCTGGTGCCGTTTCTTTCATTTTTTTGTTGCGTAACGGGAAAGTATGAATAGAATAAAGAAAATCGGGCTATATTAATGGTTACTTGCATTTTCCATTAAAATTGACTAAAATAACATTAACCTTTATAGAAGGGCTATGAAAAGGAGCAGTAGCATTCTAGGACCTCTTATCAGAGAGCTGGCGGCCGGTGAAAGCCAGCGGGGAAATGATGTGAACTCGCCTTTGAGCCGCAAGCGTGAATGAACAGTAATGCTTGCCGTCTGATCGCGTTACAGATTTCAAGCGGGACGTATTTTTAAAAAGCGTCAACTAGGGTGGTACCGCGGGATGGTTACATAAATAAGTTAATCCTCTCGTCCCTTTCATGGGATGAGGGGATTTTTTGCATTTCGGCCGCTAAACGGCCAGGTGATGATTTTTCCTTTCATGTCAATCTAGCTGAAGGATGAGGCATTACTGCAAACAATAGAAGAAGTTTAATTAGGAGGAAATGTCGATGAGCTTCAATCATCAGGATATTGAAAAGAAGTGGCAGCATCATTGGGAAGAAAATAAGACCTTTAAGACATCCGAGGAAAAAGGCAAAAACAAATTTTATGCGCTGGATATGTTCCCGTATCCATCAGGGGCAGGCCTGCACGTAGGGCATCCGGAAGGATATACAGCAACAGATATCCTATCGCGCATGAAACGCATGCAAGGATACAATGTCCTGCATCCGATGGGCTGGGATGCATTCGGGCTTCCTGCTGAGCAATATGCCCTTGATACAGGGAATGACCCTGCTGAATTCACCGAAAAAAATATCAACACGTTCCGTCGTCAAATTAAATCTTTAGGTTTCTCTTACGATTGGGACCGTGAGATTAACACGACGGACCCGAATTATTATAAATGGACACAATGGATCTTCACCAAGCTGTATGAAAAAGGATTGGCATATGTGGATGAAGTGGCGGTTAACTGGTGCCCTGCTTTAGGTACAGTATTGGCGAATGAAGAAGTCGTCGACGGCGTGAGCGAGCGCGGAGGCCATCCGGTGGAGCGCCGCCCGATGAGACAATGGGTGCTGCGCATCACAGCGTATGCAGACCGTTTGCTAGAAGACCTTGATGAATTGGATTGGCCTGAAAGCATTAAGGAAATGCAGCGCAACTGGATCGGCCGTTCTGAAGGCGCTGAAGTCCGCTTTGCAATTGAAGGGCATGAAGACACATTCGAGGTGTTCACTACACGTCCGGATACATTGTTCGGGGCGACTTATGCTGTTTTAGCTCCTGAGCATAGCCTTGTTGAACAAATCACAACACCGGAACAAAAAGAAGCCGTTGAAGCATACATTCAAAAGGTTACAAATAAAACAGACCTTGAGAGGACAGATTTAGCGAAGGAAAAAACAGGTGTCTTCACTGGCGCCTATGCGATCAATCCTGTCACTAATGAAAAAATGCCGATCTGGATCGCCGATTATGTGTTGATGAGCTACGGATCTGGCGCAATCATGGCTGTCCCTGCCCATGATGAAAGAGATTACGAATTCGCAAAAGTGTTCGGCTTGCCGATCAAGGAAGTCGTAGCTGGCGGCAATATCGAAAAAGAAGCCTATACAGGCGACGGGGAACATGTGAACTCTGATTTCCTGAATGGCCTTGGCAAGTCAGAAGCGATGACAAAAATGATCGATTGGCTTGAAGAAAAAGGAATCGGCACGAAGAAAGTAACGTACCGTCTGCGCGACTGGCTGTTCAGCCGCCAGCGTTACTGGGGCGAGCCAATTCCGGTCATTCACTGGGAAGATGGCACAAGCTCAACAGTGCCTGTAGAGCAGCTGCCGCTGACTCTTCCGAAAACGACAGAAATCCGTCCATCCGGAACAGGTGAATCCCCGCTTGCAAACATTGAAGAATGGGTGAATGTCACGGATGAAAATGGACGCAAAGGGCGTCGCGAAACTAACACGATGCCTCAGTGGGCAGGCAGCTGCTGGTACTTCCTTCGCTACATTGATCCGCATAACAATGAAGCATTGGCGGACCCTGAAAAATTAAAGGAATGGCTTCCGGTCGATATGTACATCGGCGGGGCAGAGCACGCTGTACTGCACTTGCTGTATGCTCGCTTCTGGCATAAATTCTTGTACGATATCGGTGTAGTTCCGACGAAGGAGCCTTTCCAACGCTTGTACAACCAAGGAATGATCCTTGGCGAGAACAACGAAAAAATGAGTAAATCAAAAGGCAACGTAGTAAATCCGGACGAAATCGTCGAAAGCCATGGAGCGGATACACTTCGTCTTTACGAAATGTTCATGGGGCCTTTGGATGCTTCGATTGCATGGTCTACGAATGGCTTGGATGGTTCCCGCCGATTCCTGGACAGAATTTGGCGCTTGCTTGTTGAGGAGAATGGAGCATTCACTTCCAAGCTGGTGGATACGGACGACAGCGGCAAACTAGAGAAAGTGTATCACCAAACAGTCAAAAAAGTGACAGAAGACTATGAGGGCATGCGCTTTAATACAGCGATCTCTCAATTAATGGTATTCATCAATGATGCTTACAAGGCAGAAGTCTTGCCGCGTCCTTACGTTGAAGGCTTTGTGAAGTTGCTTTCTCCGATTTGCCCGCATATTGCTGAAGAGCTTTGGAGCAAGCTTGGGCATGCAGAATCAATTGCTTATGCTGCTTGGCCTGCATACGATGAAGCGAAACTTGTTGATGATGAAGTGGAAATCGTCGTACAGATCAACGGCAAGGTAAAAGCAAAACTGATGGTGCCTGCTGATGCGACACGCGAAAAAATGGAAGAAATAGCAATGGGATCGGACTCTGTCAAAGAACAGATCGACGGAAAAACAATCCGCAAAGTGATTGCTGTTCCTGGAAAACTTGTAAATATTGTTGCTAACTGATGATTTGACGGCTGCCTGCTTGGCAGCCGTTTCAGATTGTTGACAAACGCTCGCATTCTTCGTTGCTTGCCCGGCTCATCCGCTCATGAGGTGAACAGGATGTTTATCACGTAAGCGTTGTCGCAGGTCCGCGCGCCTCGACTGCCAAACGTTTTCAATCAGTCTGAAACAATGCAATGATAAAGGTAATGCTTAAAACTATATTTGACTAAACACTGAAATGGTTGCCTGCTTGGCAGCCGTTTTTTGTTTTCAGCAAAAGGTTCTGCCAGCTATTCAATGTGAAAATAACGAAATATAGAAGGGATTGAGCAAAGTAACGTATGAATGCGAGCCTGCCAATGGAGCCTGCCCGCAGCATATTGCGCCAGTTGTTTAAAATTCCCATGGATAAGGCATTTTACTATTAAGTGAGCGGGCTTGGAAGGTATACTGTATGAAGCCATAACAGAGAAGGAGTGTTTGGGAATGAGTGAAATACCTACAGTCACACCGCAGGAAGTCAAAGAAAAGCTCGAAAGCGGGGAGCCATTGTATATCATCGATGTCAGGGAAGATTTCGAGGTGGCAAACGGTATGATTCCGGGAGCTGTCCATATGCCTATGAATACGGTGCCGAATCATCTGGGGACATTTGCGGCTGAAAATCCGTATATCATTGTTTGTGCCGCGGGTGTAAGAAGTGAGCAGGTTGCTGCATACCTCGGAGCCAATAACATCGAGGCATACAGCATGGAGGGCGGCATGTACGCCTGGACTGGGGAAGTTGAATAAAAACAATACGCGGGGAGCATTATCCCCGCGTATTGTTTTTTTACTGGCAGCCCATCCATAAATACAATTTTTCTGTTCGCCAAATTTTTGAAGCATCAATCATACACCCGGTTATTTGAATTGGTATAATTTTCTGTTTTTCTGGGAAGGCTTAGAAAAAAGCCGGAAGGGGAGAGCGACATGATCAAAGTGAAAATGTTTGATTATGAGCATGAGAAGGATCTGGAGAAGGAAATGAACCATTTCCTGACGAGACTAGGGGAAGATAAACTCATCGACATCAAATACAATGTCGCAGCGATTGAAGAGGATAATGAACAAATTTATTGCTTTTCTGCAATGATTGTTTACAGAAAGTGAAAATCCGCCACATAATGGGCGGATTTTTTTCAGTCCTGTTGCTTACAGTTTCACTTTTTCCTTCGAATCTAGTTCTGCCTGCTTCGGGCATAGGCAGCGGCATTGACTCCTGCCAACCGTCCGGTTACGAGAGCAGATGTGATATTATAGCCGCCCGTGTATCCGTGTATATCAAGTATTTCTCCGCAGAAATACAGTCCTTCCATAAGTTTGGAGCCCATTTCCTTCGGCTGGATTTCCTTGACTGAAACACCTCCGCCGGTCACGAAAGCTTTCTCAAGCGGCAAAGTGCCATTTACTGTGAACCGGAAGCTTTTGCACAAGGAGACAAAACGCCTCAGCTTTTCGTTCGAAAGGGTGCTCCCTTGAATGTCGTCTTCAATTGCGGCCTGTTCAAGAAGGAAGTGAAGGTACCGTTCGGGAAGGAGCCCTTTGAATATATTCTTAATTGTTTTTTTGCTTTCTTCTTTAACCAGGCTATTCAACTTTTGGAAAAGTTCTTCCTGATTCAGTTCTGGCATTGAATCGATTTGCATTTCCACTCTGTCGAGTTTCCATTTTTTCTGCGCCTTCACGACAAATTGGCTGCACCTCAGTACGGCAGGGCCGCTAATGCCGAAATGGGTAAACAGCATGTCCATCTTATGGGATATCAGCGTTTTGCCTTTCGGGTTCAAGACACTGAGTTCGACATCGCGAAGCGCCAGCCCTTGGAGTGTTTTCTTCTTGATGAAAGCCTCATCTGACGTTAGGGGCACCTCTGTAGGATAGAGATCTGTAATCGTATGCCCCGCTTTTTTTGCCCAGGCATAGCCATCGCCTGTCGAACCGGTTTGAGGCACGGATTTTCCTCCGGCCGCCAGTATGACAGCATCGCATGTATATTCCTGGCCGTTTTGCAAGACAACGCCTGATACCTTTCCGTCTTCGTAATTGACCGTTTTGACAGGGGTATTCAGGAATACTTTCACTTTGTGCCTATCCAGCTGGTCCAGCATGGCATTGACCACATCTGCTGAGGAATTAGATGCCGGAAACATGCGGCCGTGGTCTTCTTCCTTCAGCTTCACACCGAGCCTTTCGAAGAAGGCAATAATGTCCTTATTGTTGAATACTGAAAAAGCACTATATAAAAAACGCCCGTTTCCCGGAATATGCCGAATGATCTCATCGACCGGCAAATTGTTCGTTACGTTGCACCGTCCGCCGCCGGAGATGGCAAGCTTTCTGCCGAGCTTATCCCCTTTTTCGACCAGCAGCACTTTCGCTCCTTTTTCACCTGCCGCGATTGCGGCCATTAACCCTGATGGGCCGCCTCCGATTACAATTACATCATATTTCATAAAGTCACCAACTACGTTTTGAATTTTTTGGTCTTTTTTGTTTGCCCAGTCTATTTACCGAACAAGATTAGTGCCAGACAGGCATTTTATTTCCTGGAGGTTTTCTGGGATTCTTCTGCCTGTCCCTGTATACCGCAAGAGCCAGGCTTTTATTCATTTATTATAGTCGAAAATGGAGTTTAATAAAAATAGTTGATAGAATAAGTACATTCCGTATTTTTAGGGAGCTACCGAAAAATACGGGTGAAAAATACATATAATGTTTTGGGCATGATATATGGTAAGATTAATAACGTGTGATTTATATAAAGGCTCATCGTAGGAAGGGATTATATGTCATCTAAATTGTTGAAAGGCACCTTCATCCTGACTTTTGGGATGGTGCTGTCAAAGGTTCTTGGATTATTTTATGTTATTCCATTCAATGCAATTGTAGGATACGAAGGCGTATCCCTGTATCAATATTCATACGTTGCCTATTCGATATTCATCAGCCTGGCGACCGGCGGCATGCCGCTTGCTGTTTCTAAATTTGTTTCTAAATACAATGCCATGGGTGAATATGCTGTCGGGCAAAGATTGTTCAAAGCGAGCATTAAGCTGATGCTTGTCACCGGATTTCTGGCGTTCCTTGCATTTTGGATATTTGCGCCGACACTTGCTGGAATGATGACTGATGGCCAGGGGATTGCCGTTGAAGACATTGTCACTGTCATGAGGGCCGTCAGCTTTGCGCTGATACTCGTGCCGGCTATGTCGATGATCAGGGGCTATTTCCAAGGGAATGAATATATGACGCCGAGCTCGGTGTCAATGGTAGTCGAGCAGCTTGTCCGTATTGTCGTCCTGCTGGGCGGTGCCATGGTGGTCATGTTCGTCCTTGACGGTGATATCGTCAAGGCTGTAAGCGTTTCTACCTTTGCTGCGTTTGTGGGTGCCGGCGGCGGTCTGTTCGTGCTGTTCTATTACTGGAAGAAGCAGAGGGAGCTCTTCAAAAGCCAAATGCTTCAGGATAAAGGCACAGTCAACATATCATTGCCTGCCATGTACAAGGAAATCATCCTTTATTCGATTCCATTCATATTTGTCGGGATTGCCATGTCGCTGTTCCAGCTCGTTGACCAGCTGACATTCAAAAATGCCATGACAGAGATTGGGCTGGGAGGAAAGTATGCAGATACGGCTATCGCCATCCTGAACGTATACGCCCAAAAGCTCGTCATTATCCCAATGACATTGGCAACAGGTTTTTCGATGGCAATTGTGCCGTCCATCACAAAAGCGTTTGTGGAAGACAAGCCTTCTGTCTACAAACAGCAGCTTGACCAGTCTTTCCAAGTGCTGATATTCCTGACACTTCCTGCAGTAGTCGGGATGTCATTGCTTGCTGAACCGATCTATACGGTGTTCTATGGCTATAATGAACTAGGGGTTGAAGTGCTCCAGCTCTATGCTCCGACTGCAATCCTGTTTGCATTCTTTTCTGTTACGGCAGCGGTGCTGCAGGGAATCAATCAGCAAAAATATACTGTATTGAGCCTGCTTGTCGGCATATTGGTGAAGCTGACATTGAATATTCCATTCATCAAATTGTTTGCGACAGCCGGTTCAGTGTTAGCAACGACAATCGGTTATCTCGTCGCCACTTTGATCAATTTCTATGTAATCCATCATTTTACTGGATATAAGTATAATTTAGTCATTAAAAGAACAGTGCTTATGGGAATCTTTACGGGCCTGATGGCGCTTGGTGTATGGGGATTAACAAGCCTTGCCGGATTGTTCCTTGATCCGACAGCAAGAATGCAGGCAATCTTCATCATCATAATCGGCGTGGTCCCTGGCATCCTGATATACTTTGCCTTGGCACTGAAATCAAAACTTGCCCACAGGCTGTTCGGATCAAAAGTAGACCGGCTGAAAGAAAAATTAGGATTGTGATCGATAAGAAACCTTGCCTGAAGATGAAGGCAGGGTTTTCTTATCCATAACTCTCCCGAGAGGAAGAAGAGACAAAATGC
This sequence comes from uncultured Bacillus sp., assembly GCA_934215995.1. Lineage (GTDB taxonomy): Bacteria > Bacillota > Bacilli > Bacillales > DSM-1321 > Bacillus_AD. The sequence continues at coordinate 15,471 of CAKQBC010000018.1, forward strand.
GTATTGATAAAATGCTTGCCAACCTTGGCTTTGGCACGAGAAAAGAAGTGAAAAAGCTTCTGAAGACAGGAGCAGTCAAAATCGATGGAGAGACTGTAAAGGATGCTAAACAGCATGTTGACCCTGAAAGCCAGGCGGTTACAGTCCATGGCGAAACGGTCGAATACAAAGAGTTTATCTATCTGATGATGAATAAGCCCGCAGGCCTGCTATCGGCAACAGAAGACAGCAGCCAGGAAACGGTGATAGACATCCTTGAGGCGGAGGACCAGGTATTCGAACCTTTTCCTGTAGGGCGTCTTGATAAGGATACAGAAGGATTGCTCCTCCTGACGAACGACGGCCAGCTAGCCCATCGGCTGCTGTCCCCGAAAAAGCACGTTCCGAAAACATACTTCGCGGTTATTGACGGGGAAGTGACTGAAGATGATATAGAAGCATTCCGCAATGGCGTTACGCTTGACGATGGATACGAAACGAAACCTGGCGAGCTCACAATATTGAAAAGCGGCCTCCGTTCAGATATCGAATTGACCATCACAGAGGGTAAATTCCACCAGGTCAAGAGGATGTTCCAAGCGGTAGGGAAAAGGGTCGTGTACCTGAAAAGGGTCTCAATGGCGAATCTGGAACTTGATGAAACACTGGAGCTTGGGGAATACCGCGAGCTGACGGATGAGGAATTGGAACAGCTTATGAATTACGAAAAATAAGCCGGGCTTACAAGCCTGGCTTTTTTTTGAGGATATATAGATTCTATTGAAGATAAATTTGAATGGGGAGTGATGATT
>CAKQBC010000019.1 GCA_934215995.1 uncultured Bacillus sp.
AGACAGATTGAAGCTAAGGCTCTTAGAAAATTAAGACACCCAAGCAGAAGCAAACGCTTGAAAGATTTCCTTGAATAGGATTGCCGGAACTCATAATGGTTCTTTCCGTATTTTTGCGGATAGAATTATTATGGGTTTTTTTGTTTCACCGTTATTTTTCCCTTTGCTGGCAACATATTTCCCTTTTTCGGCCGATATAAGCATGTATAGACAGTAAGCTAGCCCAAGGATGTGTCTAAATGGATGAAAACCGAAAAAAGATTATAGTGAACGAAATTACATTCTGGAAGGAATCCAGGATGCTGCCGGAACAGTACTGCGATTATCTGCTGGCTTTTTATTCAGAGGGAAAAGATGAAAGCCCTTCCATGAAAAGAAGCCGGAAACGTGCTTTTTCTTTTTTATATGGGTCTGTTCTGTTTTTGGTGATCGGCGCTCTATTTGTAAATTATTTTACAGAAATTCCAGCCTTAATGCAAATGGGCCTTTATAGTTTTTTTCTTGCATCGATGGCCGGCTTTCTTTTTCTGTTCAAAAAGAAAGCCGGCGCCATTTCCATTCCTATGGCCGCAGCAGGTATTATTCTGCTGCTTTGGACGGTCCGGGCATGGGAGTTATATGCTTACGGGAAAGAGGTTTATCTTTACATAGGCTTGCTGTTAAATTGTTTGATCTGGTACATTGCAGGGAAAAAGCATAAACAGACATATTTCGTGCTTGCCTCTATTATGGGGGCATTGGCGATCCTTTATTTTGCCGGCCGGGAAATCGGCCTCTTTTAACATCACATAATTCCATTTTATGTCTAATTTCTGAAAATACGACATAACTTGAAGATTAGGGCTTTTCCTAATTTACATTTTCAAGTAAAATAGGTGTTGTTTGTAATTATTCAAAGAGGCAGATATAGAGTACATAGGGGAGGAAAAAAAATGAACCGTAGTCCAATCGTTCCTTATATTTTGATTATGGTATTCGGCATTGCGCTCGTATTCGGCCTTTCATTAAAGGGCCTTGGTGATGCAAAACAAGTGGCTGATGGAGGCAAAGATGGAGGCGCAGAAGAGCAAAATGAACAGGCTTCCGCATCTCCCGAGGAAATTTATGCACAAAGCTGTGTAAGCTGCCATGGACAAAATTATGAGGGTGCCGTGGGCCCGGCGCTTAAAGGGGTAGGCCAAAAGCTGAGCGTTGACGAAATCAAAACAATTATTAAGGATGGTACGACAGGCGGAATGCCTGGAGGCCTTGTTGCTGAGGATAAGGTTGATGAAATGGCACAATGGCTGTCGGAGATAAAATAAGAGGGCAAGCGGCAGATCAGCCGCTTGTTTTTTTATTCCAGGAGCTGGTTGAATCGATAAGCCCCCGTGTCTGCCCGTTTGCTTTTGAGTCTCCCTATTGCATGTTAAGGGTCAGGTTATTTATACTGATAACAGTATTGATACAAGAAAAGGTGACGATTTATGAACAGCGAAAGATTATCAGAACGATTATATACAGTGGCATCATACATACCGGAAGGAAGCATTCTTGCCGATATCGGCTCTGACCATGCCTATCTGCCTTGCTATGCTGTCCGAAAAGGCCTGGCTGCTGAGGCGGTTGCAGGGGAAGTCAGCACAGGTCCATGGACATCCGCCAACAATCAGGTGAAGGAAGAGGGCTTATCTGACCGCATCTCTGTCAGGAAAGGCGACGGGTTGGATGTTGTGGAGCCTGGCGAGGTCACATGCGTAACGATTGCCGGCATGGGAGGCACGTTGATCGCCAATATCCTGGAGCGGGGAAAAGAAAAGCTCGGCAACGTCAAGCGGCTTATATTGCAGCCGAATATCCAGGCCGTCAATATACGGCTATGGCTTCTGCAAAACGGCTGGGAGCTTATAGCTGAAGCAATCCTTGAGGAAGACGGAAAAATATACGAGGTACTGGTCGCTGAAAAAGGCGATCCGGAAAACCCATACAGCGAACAGCGGGAAAGTGAACTGCTGCTCGGGCCATTCCTGAAAAAAGAATGCAATGATGTCTTTAAAAAGAAATGGAAAACAGAAAGTGCCCATTGGGAGAATATTATCCGCCAGCTCGAAAAAGGGGGAAAGACAGAGTCATCCCAACAAAAGATGGCTCAGTTGCAATCCCATATACAATTTGTGGAGGAGGCGCTGATGAATGGCTAAAACACCAAACGGCTTTGAAATCATAAGTGCTTTTGAACAATTTTCGCCGAAGCACCTGGCAATGGAAGGGGATAAAATCGGCCTGCAGATTGGCACACTCAACAAGCCTGTCTCGAACATCATGATCGCATTGGACGTTCTTGAAGAGGTTGTCGATGAAGCAATTGAAAAGGATGTGCAGTTAATCATCGCCCATCACCCGCTCATTTACCGCCCGCTTCAGAAAATCGCAACAGACCAGGCAAGCGGACGGATTGTGGAAAAGCTGATTAAGAATGATATCGCCCTTTATGTTGCCCATACAAATCTCGATGTGGCTGACGGAGGCGTCAATGATTGGCTGGCTGAAGCACTGGGGCTGCAAAATACGAAAGTATTGGTTCCGACACATGAGACAACCTTGAAAAAATTGGCTGTCTTTGTTCCGTTGGAGGCTGAAATGCGCGTCAAGGAAGCTTTAGGAAACGCAGGAGCAGGTCACATCGGCAATTACAGCCACTGCACGTTCACAGCAGAAGGAACAGGTACGTTCCTTCCCGGCGACGGCACGAATCCGCATATCGGAACATCAGGCAAGCTGGAAGCTGTCAGCGAGGTCCGCATCGAGACCGTATTTCCTGCTGAGTTGGAGAGAAAAGTTGTCCAGGCGATGATTAAAGCCCATCCGTATGAAGAAGTGGCATATGACATCTACGAACTGGCGAATGCCCAGCCGGCCTTAGGCCTCGGGCGTATAGGGGAATTGCCGGAGGAAATGACACTGGAGGCGTTTGCTTTACACGCGAAAGCAGCTTTTGATGTTCCGTCCCTTCGTGTAGTCGGAGGCCTTTCTGATAAGGTACGGAAGGTAGCCGTTCTTGGAGGAGACGGAAATAAATACATCAATTCAGCCAAGTTTATGGGAGCCGATGTATATGTGACAGGGGATATGTACTATCATACGGCGCACGATGCCATGATGCTTGGCCTGAACATCGTCGATCCCGGCCATAATGTTGAGAAAGTGATGAAGGAAGGCGTCGCGCAGTATTTGAGAGGATACAGCACTAAGCAAAAATGGCAAGTGGACGTTTTTGCATCAACAATCCATACAGATCCATTCACTTTCATGTAAAACTGGACAGAAATCAGAAAAGACGCGGAAAACCATTCGTTTCCCGCGTCTTTTTCATTTGATGGCCATTCATTACGGCTACATATAGGCGCAAATTATTTCCTGATGGCAATGGGTTTATTCTGTTTTGGCTGCCGTTGTTTTTCGGACCTTCGGCAAGATTTTATTCAATGGCACTTTCCGCTCCGCTTTCCATGTGGACGGATCATTCTGGTCGAATTGTTCAAGATAGGTGACGACCTCCCGAGTGATCGGGGTAGGGGTGGAAGCGCCTGCAGTGATGGCTACCGTTTCTATGCCCTTTAGCCAATCAAGCTGTATCTCGGATACATCAGCCACACGATATGCTTTTGTACCGGCGATTTCCTCCGATACCTGTGCAAGCCTGTTGCTGTTATTGCTTCTCGGGTCGCCTACCACGATCAGCAGGTCTGCAGCTCCGGCCTGTTCCGCAACAGCTTCCTGCCTTGTTTGGGTTGCATTGCAAATTTCCTTGTGTATTTCTGTTTGAGGGAATTTTTCCATCACTTTTTCAATCAGTACCTGGACATCCCACTGGCTCATTGTAGTCTGGTTGGTTACAATGATTTTTTCGGAGGTGAGATTGAGTGCATCAACATCCTCGGAGTTTTCGACCAGGTGTACCACATCCGGCGCCACTCCGACAGCTCCTTCTGGTTCCGGATGCCCTTTTTTGCCGATGTAGATGAAGTGATAGCCTTCTTCTTTTTTCTCCCTGATAAGATCGTGGGTCACTGTCACATCCGGACAGGTGGCGTCAATCGTCACGAGGCCTTTTTGTTTAGCAAGTTCACGTACCTCCGGGGAAACGCCGTGGGCAGTGAAAATAACCGTCCCGGAATCTACCTTGCTGATGATTTCGGCCCTGTTTTTGCCATCCAGTGTTATAATGCCTTCTTCCTCAAACGCCTCGGTTACGTGGCTGTTGTGGACAAGCATCCCCAAAATATAGATCGGACGCGGAAGGGTTTTATCTAAAGCGGCATTGCGCGCTATGATCATGGCATCAACTACCCCGTAGCAATAGCCGCGGGGAGAGATTTTAATTACTTTCATGAGCAGCCTCCTTCAATTAAACACACGATTCGTGCTACCCCCATTATATAGAAGGATAGGCGACTTTACAAAAGGAAAGCTGTCATATGAACAGTTTTGGAAGGGACTCGCCCGCCATGTACCTTTGGCTGGCTGCTTTGTTTACGGCAGTTCCGCCGGTGGATATTGGCTGTATTTTTTTCGGCGATGGATTTGCCCTGTTTGCCGTTACGGAAACCGGTTCCTGTGCCGGGACCGTTGTGGGCACAGTATCTGCCCTGTTTCCGTTATTTGTTGTTCCTTCTTCTGCAGCCTCATCGCCTTTTCCGATGTTCAGCAGTGAAGGCAATTTTTTCAGGTAGGGTCCGTATTGCTGGACAACAGGGCCGAATGCTTCTGCCGCTTGCAGGAACTTTTGTGTATTATCAAGCATGGAATTGATGGTGCCCGGTTTGGCAAGGTTTTGCAGAAAGCCTCCCCCGCCCGCCGATGCGGCTCTTGATGCCGCTTCCCGGGATTCCCTGACGCTTCCCGATGGGAGCGAAAATAAGGAAGGCTGGACCGCATTTCCGCTGTTCTTCTTATTGAATAGCTTTGCCATCCCTTTTTTCTGAGGCTGCTCTGCATCGGGAGGAGCTTGGGGTCCCTGCCTGTCATTCTTTTTGCTGTTGCTTCGGAATAAGCCCTTTTTTCTCGGCTGCTGGGGCTGCTCCATAGGGTGGCCGGTGAAAGGAGGAGCGTACCCTTGAGGGGGCGGGTTTGGGTTTCCCCTGTAAAAGGGAGGCTGCTGAAATTGGGCGGACATCTGGCCGTTATATTGTCCTGGTTGAATGGGCGGGAGGCCCTGCCTATTGCCACCGGCTTGCGGAGCAGGCATTTGCCTGCCGGCCCATCCTCCCTGAACAGGAGGAGAAGGATGCGGTGATCCATAAGGATTAGGATAGTTTCTGATCAATTTTCTCCATCCTTTCTCTGGACATAGTTTTTCATGAATAGTATATGCAAATGTGAACAAAATGGGGAATCAGGAAGGGTAAGCAATAAAAAGAATTTTCATAATCCGGTTGGAATTGTTGAGTTAATGGGACAAAGAGGGTAAGATAAAACAAGCAGTAATAGTAGAAAAATGCAGATAATCTAAGGAGTTCTTACTATGTCAAACCAATTCGGAAGGTTTTCCTTCCATCCATATATACTGAAAGCAATCGAAGAAAGAGGCTTTAAAGCGCCGACTGATATCCAGGAACGCGTTATTCCGGCTACGTTGAACGGCACAAGCATCATCGGCCAGTCCCAGACGGGAACAGGAAAGACGCATGCTTATTTATTGCCGATCATGAATATGATCGACCCTTCCAAGGAAGAGGTACAGGCCATCATAACAGCCCCGACAAGGGAATTGGCTGACCAAATTTACAGGGAAGCAGTTAAGATAGCCGAGCATTTCCCGGAAGATCAGCCGGTCTTGGCCCGTCTTTTCATCGGCGGAACAGACAAACAGCGTGCCATTGATAAATTGAAGCAACAGCCGCATATTGTTGTCGGAACGCCAGGCCGTATCAAGGACCTTATGGATGCAAATGCACTTCAGGTCTACACGGCGCGAACGCTTGTTGTCGATGAAGCAGACCTGATGCTCGATATGGGCTTTATCCAGGACGTCGATTATGTTGCGGCACGCATGCAGGATAAACTGCAGATGCTTGTCTTCTCTGCGACAATACCTGAGAAACTGAAGCCTTTCCTGAAAAAATATATGGAAAACCCGAGGTATTACCATGTAGATCCTAAGCTTGTTACAGCACAGAAGATCGATCATGTCCTTATCCCATTGAGGCACCGCAATAAAAATCAATTATTGTTCGAAACAGTGACATCATACAATCCATACTTGGCCCTCATCTTCACGAATACGAAGCAAACGGCTGATGTGGTCGCAGATGAACTTTTGAAACGCGGTTTGAAAGTGGGAAGGCTGCATGGAAACCTTTCCCCGCGTGAACGCAGAAAAATGATGAAGCAAATCAATGACCTCGAGTTCCAATACGTTGTAGCGACAGATCTTGCGGCGAGGGGCATCGATATTGAAGGCGTAAGCCATGTCATCAACTATGAGTTGCCTTCGGACCTGGATTTTTATGTGCACAGGACAGGACGTACGGCAAGAGCCGGCTATTCCGGGATTGCCTTGACTATCCATGATTTGTCTGATGAAGATGCTTTGAACCGTTTGGAAAAGATGGGCATCACATTCATCAATAAAGACTTTGTCAATGGTGAATGGGTGGACATCGATGACCGCAACAGAAGAAGCAACCGCAAGAAGCAAAAGGAAGAGCTGGATCCGAAAGCGAAATTGATCGTCAAAAAACCGGCTAAAGTAAAACCGGGCTATAAAAGAAAACAGCAATGGGAGCTGGATGCGCATAAGAAACGCCAGCGCCGCATTAATGCAAGGAATAATGCCAAAAAGAAATAAATAAGGATTAAAGGGGAAAAGAGTATGTTGAAGATAGGTTCACATGTGTCGATGAGCGGCAAGAAAATGCTCCTTGGGGCGAGTGAAGAGGCTGCTTCATACGGGGCGAATACTTTCATGATCTACACGGGGGCTCCCCAAAACACAAGAAGGAAAGCGATAGAAGAGCTGAATATCGAAGCGGGAAGCAAGCATATGGAGGAGAACGGCATGGTCGATATCGTTGTCCATGCCCCGTACATCATCAATATCGGCAATTCCCTGAAACCTGAGACATTCCGACTCGGCGTCGATTTCCTTACATCAGAAATTGAACGGACGGAGGCTCTTGGTGCAAACCAAATCGTATTGCACCCGGGTGCCCACGTCGGTGCAGGGTCTGAAGAAGGCATCCGGAAAATAATCGAGGGCCTGAATGAAGTCCTGACGTCCAATAAGGGTGCGCAAATCGCCCTTGAAACGATGGCAGGGAAAGGTTCGGAATGCGGCAGGAGCTTTGAAGAGCTTGCGATGATCATCGACGGAGTCACGCATAATGACCGTCTCTCTGTATGTTTCGATACATGTCATACGCATGATGCCGGCTACAATATCGTCGAAGATTTCGATGGCGTCCTGGATGAATTCGATAAAATCATCGGCATTGACCGGATAAAAGTGCTTCATATCAATGACAGCAAAAATGAACGAGGGATGAGAAAAGACCGTCACGAGAATATCGGGTTCGGCCACATCGGCTTTGATGCACTTCACAAAATAGTCCATCACCCGCAGTTGGCGGACGTACCGAAAATCCTTGAAACACCTTTTGTCGGCACTGACAAGAATAATAAGAAGGCCCCATACAAGCATGAAATCGAAATGCTAAAGCAAGGGACCTTCAACGCAGAACTACAGGAAATCATAGCAAATTCATAATTGAAAAAACAGCCTCCGGATATTATTCCGGAGGCTGTTTTTCATATAGGCTGCTAAGCTTTTGCGGGGATGAGAACCTGTAAGACGCCCTATCTCTCCGTCTTCGCTATTCTGTAAAGGACAGGGCGCGTGCTGGTTCAATGTGGACGCCAGCCCAACGCTTATCGTTGAAACTGTGCCTTGTGCAAGCCGGCGAAAATGCCCCCTCTTGCCAAAAGTTCATCGTGTTGTCCCTCTTCAGCTATTCCATCCTCGGTTACAACAACAATGCGGTCGGCATCACGGATTGTCGCTAATCGGTGGGCGATGATCAATGTTGTCCGGTTTTCAGCCAGCTCATTCAGCGAGTTTTGTATCACCATTTCCGTTTCGGTATCCAGTGCGGATGTCGCTTCGTCCAATATAAGGATAGGAGGGTTTTTCAGGAACATCCTCGCAATGGCAATCCTTTGCTTCTGGCCGCCGGACAGCTTCAGGCCTCTTTCGCCGATTTGCGTTTCATAGCCATCTGGCAAGCCTTTAATGAAGGAAGCCAAGTGAGCACGTTTCGCGGCGGCGTGTATTTCCTCATCTGTGGCATCCAATTTTCCGTAGGCGATATTTTCCTTCAGCGTTCCGGTGAATAAAAAGACATCCTGCTGAACGATTCCGATTTGGGAGCGCAATGACTTTTTCTTGATATGCCTGATATCAATGTCATCGATTGTAATGCTTCCTTCTGTCACATCATAAAATCGGGGGATCAACGAACAGATTGTTGTCTTGCCTGCGCCAGAAGGCCCGACAAAAGCGATTGTCTCCCCGGGTTTCACATTCAGGCTGATGTTGTTCAGCACAGGTTTATTTCCGTCATATTTGAAGGAAACATTTTTAAAAGAGATATTCCCCTGCAATGCGGAAAGCTCGACCGCATCAGGCATATCCTGTACATCCGGATCCTCATCCAGCATTTCCTGCAATCTCTTGAAACCGGCCATGCCTTTCGGATACAGCTCCAGCAGGGCGCTGATTTTTTCAACCGGTTTAAAGAGGACATTTACATAGAGAAGAAAACCGACCATAGCCCCGTACGTCATCTGCCCGTCATAGACAAACCATGCACCGACAACCAGCACAACCAAATTCATCATCCGGCTCATAATGTATATGCCTCCAAGGCTGAATGACATTACCTTATAGCCTTTCAGCTTGGCAGACCGGAACTTTCGGTTGTTTTTTGTGAAGCGGTCCATTTCATAGCTTTCATTCGTGAAGGATTGGACTACACGCACACCCGAAATGCTGTCTTCGACACGGGCATTCACATCAGCGATCTCGGTGTACATCTGCTTCCAGGCCTTGTTCATCTTCAGATTGCCGATCACCATAATGATGACAAGGAAGGGGAGGAGGCAAACGGTGATAAGAGCCAATTTCACATTGATGGTCAGCATAATAAAGAACGCGCCGAAGAAGGTCATGATCGCTATGAACACATCTTCAGGCCCATGATGGGCAAGTTCGCCGATGTCCATAAGGTCATTGGTGATCCTGCTCATAAGGTGCCCTGTCTTGGCATTGTCGAAGAAACGGAATGATTGCTTTTGTATATGCCTGAACAGATCCTGCCTCATATCCGTCTCTATGTTGATGCCGAGCATATGCCCCCAATAGTTGACGACGAACTGAAGGCCCGTGCTGATGAGATACAGAACGAGAAGGCCGCACCCCACAGCGGCAATCCAGGACCAATTGTTGCCCGGCAGCAGTTCATCTATGTAATATTGGACAGCCAGCGGGAATGCAAGCTCAAGCAGCCCGGCGATAATGGCGCATCCGAAGTCAATCAGAAATAAACTTTTGTAGGGTTTATAATAAGAATAAAAACGTTTGATCACTAGGCATCCACCTGTCTTCTGGAAAAATCTGAATTCATCTAAATATATCATTTCCCAATAGGCGAATCCATAAGAAAAGACAAGTTTTGAGATAGCGTGAGTATAAAACGTTCCCATATCAAAAGCCGGCGGCTGCCGGCTTTGATCGCATGCGGATTCGGCGGAAAAGGATGGTCACCTTCCCGTTAGAGAAAGAAACAGCTGTTCAACCTGTGAAGCCCTTTGTCTTCCGACGATTTCTTCGAGCCGTCTGACTATCCCTTTCCGTTGCTCGGGATTGAACAAGTCATAATTCTTGCCGCGCAATTCCTGGCAGATGCTTTCCGCTTCTGCGGGCGTTAAGGCGATGCCGTATTGTCTTGCCAAACCCAAAAGTTCATCCCTCCGGATGTTATTCAGCTTCATGTTAATGATGCTTTCCAAAAATTTCACAAGATCCCTCCTTATTTTTAAACATATGACGTATAGCTGTATATGTGAACCGCAATTTATGCTGTCTGCGCCATCCTTTACATATTTTCAGAAAGGGGGTATACTACAGAATGTAAATCGTAATGATTCTTAAATTGGGTGATAAAATTGAAAGATACAATTATACAAATAGATGATGTGTCGTACCGTTATGAAAAGGAAAAAGTACTGGACGGAATCAGTTTATCGATACCCAAGGGCGCTTTTCTCGCGATTGTCGGGCCTAACGGTTCAGGCAAATCCACTTTGCTGAAAATGATGCTTGGCTTGCTGAAAGTGCAGTCAGGCACCATCCGGCTTTTCGGGACCCCGATCCAACAGTTCAAGGAGTGGGACCGAATCGGATATGTATCACAGAAGGCCAATTCCTTCAATACAGGTTTTCCTGCCACTGTGCAAGAAGTTGTGATGAGCGGGCTGACAAAGAAGATAGGCCTTTTTCGTTTTCCCGGAAAAGCGGAACAGCAAAAAGTAAAGAAGGCTCTTGAGTCCGTAGGCATGCTGGATTTCTCAAAAAGGAATATCGGTGACTTATCCGGCGGCCAGCAGCAGAGGGTATTCATTGCAAGGGCGCTGGTCAGCGACCCGGAACTGCTGATTTTGGATGAACCGACTGTCGGGGTTGATGCAGCGAACGAACTGCAATTCTATAAGATCGTGGAACGCCTCAACAAAGAATTGGGGATTACCCTCATACTCGTCACACATGACATCGAAGCGGTTGCGGATAAGGTTACCCATGTGGCCTGCCTGAATAAGCATCTGCACTTCCATGGGGATTCCCATGAATACCGGCAGTTATCGGATGTGGAGCTTTCCTGTTTCCATACAAACGAAAAACGGGGTGTTTAAAATTTTATTTTTGATCGGGAGGTTCCGATGATTTCTGATATATTACAATACGAATTCCTGCAAAATGCCTTCATTACCGGCATCATTATCGGCGTCCTGGCTCCGCTGCTCGGTGTTTTCGTAGTTGTGCGCAGGCAATCGCTGATTGCTGATGCGCTCAGCCATGTGACGTTGGCGGGAATTGCGTTCAGTTTATTTTTAGAGAAACAATTCTTCCATGTAGTTGGAAGCATGAACCCCTTATTTATGGGGATGACATTTTCTGTGATAGGGTCGCTTTTCATTGAGCGTCTCCGCAATGTTTACAAACATTATCAGGATTTGGCGATTCCGATCATCCTATCCGGAGGGATAGGGGTGACCGTTATCTTCATTTCCCTGGCGGACGGCTTCAACACCGATCTGTTCAGCTATCTGTTCGGAAGCGTAAGCGCTGTTTCGAGAACGGATATGTGGACGATTGCGGGAATAGCTGTCGTTGTCCTTGCAACGATTACATTCCTGTATAAAGAACTGTTTTTGTTGAGTTTCGATGAGGACCATGCCAAAGCATCAGGCATTCCAGCCAAGTTCATCCATTTTGTGTTCATCATTATAGTAGCATTGGTCATTGCTGCATCGATGAGGATTGTCGGCGTGCTTCTTGTTTCGGCATTGATGACCCTTCCGGTTGCTGCAGGAATGAGGCTGGCAAACGGATTCAAGCAGCTGATCGCCTATTCAGTGATATTCGGTGAAGTAGCTGTAATCGGAGGACTGGTGTCTTCCTTCTATCTCGACCTTGCGCCAGGGGGCACGATTGTAATGATTGCGATCATCATTTTGCTTGGCTCCATCATCCTTAAGAAAGCCAAAGTCCGTTTTGCCTAATCCTTATATTGGAGTTGATCATAATGAGGGTAGAAGAAGCATTGATGAAATTGAAGGAACACGGGTATAAATATACGGGTAAGCGTGAAGAAATGCTGCTCCTGTTTGCAGATAGCGATAAATACCTGACTGCCAAAGATGTGCTCGAAAGCATGAAGGAGAGTTATCCGGGCCTCAGTTTCGATACGATCTACAGGAATCTGTCCCTTTTTGCCGAGCTTGGCATTTTTGAGACAACTGAGCTGTCCGGGGAGAAGCATTTCCGTTTTGCCTGCGGGCATAAACATCACCATCACCACTTCATTTGCCTCGATTGCGGGAAAACCAAGGAAATCGAGACTTGTCCGATGACAAACCTTCCTGAGGATCTGAAGGAATATGATATATCGGGCCATAAATTTGAAATTTACGGCAAATGCCCGGAATGCCATTGAGAAGCCTTGTGACGCCAGTGCGTTGCAGGGCTTTTCTTTATAGATGGGTTATCCTGCACCAAAAATTAGATAATCATGAAAGCATTGCTTTCATAAGAGCGGGCGAATGAGAAATGATAAACATACACCTAAAAAAGTGAGGCGGGATACTATGGATATGGACAAAACTCCGGAACGCTTGAACAGAGAGCATCAGGAAGAGACAGCCATCGAGTTTGCCGTTCCTTATTCCCTTGTTGAACAGCAAAGAATGCACGCCTTAAGGCTCAGGAAAATGAAAACGAATGCCAGGCTGATTGCGATGGTGTCCTTGCTGTTTTCGCTTCTTTCCTTACTATTCGCCCATTTTATATTGGGCGCGGCAGGGATCCTTGCCGGTTTCGTTGCGTTAAGGAAGGGAGAAATCACAGCAGGCTCATGGGGGATAGGGATCGGTGCATTTTCACTTATAGCCGGTGTATTGATGTAGCCCGTTTATGGGCATACAAAAAAGAAGGCTGGAATTCCAGCCTTCTTTTTTATCTCTTATAGAGGCGCATGCCTTCTTGTTCAGCTTGTTCTTGCGCTTTCTTTTCATGGTATTCCTTGGCGATTTGGTCGATTTCTTTCTTCAGCTCATCAACCATCGTTTCTTCAGGTACTTTACGGACAATTTTCCCTTTACGGAATAATAGGCCTTCCCCTCGGGCTCCAGCTATGCCGATATCGGCTTCTCTTGCCTCGCCCGGCCCATTGACCGCACATCCAAGTACGGCAACCTTGATTGGCGCTTTGATCTTGCTTATATATTCCTCAACCTCATTCGCGATGCTGATCAGGTCGATCTCAATGCGTCCGCAAGTCGGGCATGAAATCAATGTTGCAGCGTTGGAAGCAAGCCCGAAGGATTTAAGCAGTTCCCTTGCCACCTTCACTTCTTCAACAGGGTCCGCACTTAAGGAAATACGCAACGTATTTCCGATGCCCTTATGGAGGATCGCACCCAGGCCTGCTGCACTTTTAACGGTTCCGGCAAATAAAGTCCCTGATTCAGTGATTCCTAAATGCAGCGGATAATCAAAAGCTTTTGCCGCTTTCTCATATGCTTCGATCGCCAAGTTAACATCTGATGCTTTCATGGACACGATGATGTCATGGAAATCGAGGTCTTCGAGTATCTTGATATGGTGAAGCGCACTTTCAACCATTCCGTCCGCTGTCGGATATCCGTATTTGTCGAGGATTCGTTTCTCAAGAGAACCGGCATTCACCCCGATACGGATCGGAATTCCCTTGGCTTTCGCTGCACTGACGACTGCCTCAACTTTTTCCCTGCGCCCTATATTCCCCGGATTGATCCGGATCTTGTCGGCGCCGCCTTCGATTGCTTTTAGGGCAAGCTTATAGTCAAAATGGATATCGACTACGAGCGGTATGTTTATTTGGCGTTTGATGTCCGCTATCGCATTCGCGGCCCTTTCATCCGGGCACGCGACCCTTACGACCTGGCATCCTGCTTCTTCGAGGCGTTTGATTTCGGCGACCGTTGCCTCAACATCATGTGTTTTCGTAGTGGTCATACTTTGTATAAATAATTCATTGCTCCCGCCGATCGTCAAGTTTCCGACTTTGACAGGGCGGGTATTTGAACGGTGTGTTATTTCACTCAAGTGATATTCTCTCCTTTTATGCTTTCTTGCGTAACTCCAAGCGAATTGTAAATCAGTTTTTTCACTGTAAACCCTGGAGTTAGGTATAGAAAGAGTCATTACAATAACGCAGAAAGGTAAATAACATTCTTATTGTATCAATCATTGCGAGATTTTGACAAGATTTTCAGCTTTTAGCCAATTGGGAGCTGACATTCATTGGACGTATATCCCTCTGAAAGGTTTCATTTTTACCTTGAATAGCCCTTAGCCGTAGCATTTTAGGGCGTCCTTTTCGGATTCATACCTGCCTGGGGCAATGCTTACTCGCCGGATACCTCTTCATATAAGGGAAACTTATACGTCTTGCCGATCTGAAGGTTTTGAGGAGAGGTGTCTTTATTCAGGCTTTTGAAATCGGCAATGAGCTGATCGACCGGCCTTGCTATTTTTCCGGATTGCTGCTCCATTATGCTCAGGAGGGTGTCGCCGGGCTGAACTTCCTGTTCTGTATAGGATAACCCGCTTCCCGCCACCTCATGAACTGCATCGTTCTGGGCAGGTGTTCCGCTTTTCGGAAGGGTGCCGGCTGTCAGGTCAAAATAGACAGCGTATATAATGAGGCAGGCAGCAGCCAGATATCCAAGTTTCTTTCTCATTTCTATTCCCCCAAAAAAAGATAGTCCGGAAGATTCTAGGCTGTTGCATTATATATATGGTGAAGCATCGGCCGATATGCCGAAAAATTGGCATTTATTTAATTGGCTGCCTTCATAAGAAGAAAAGCTGTGAAAGAGCAGCGGTATAAAAGCGTTTTTCTGAAGATGTATGGGGTTGCATGGAAGGGGTTGGACCGGTCATCGCAGGGGCTGATTCATCTGTCTGCCGGGGGCTAAAAGCTCCCCCTGAAAAATCGGGGGAGCAATGCCAACCAAATGGTTCATTTGCCGTGCTGCGAGGGTGCGGGAAAATCCGGCTTCCTACAATACACTTTTTGGCTGCTTTGTTTTTGGTTTGGGGATTTCTTTTAGCGCCAAGTATAAAATGACGAATGAAGTGCCCCAATAGACCGTTGTTCCGGCAATGACACTTGTTTCAAGGAAGTCCATGACCATAAAGAATAAAGTAGGAAGGGTAATGCTGTATGCCATCAGGCGCCAATAATGCCGATATTGGAGTTTCGGGTAGAACCTTGAAGCAATGAGTTTGGCCATGAATGCCATAATGGATAATTCGATGATTTTCCAGCTTGCGACTGCAATGAATGTAGTCAGGCACCATAAAATAACCACAATCAATTTAACGCTGTCTGCCTGGTCCATAAATGCAGCAATATCCCGGTCTGTGATCGAAAATCCCTTCGTCAATTCATAGGAATGACTCTGGGTTTGGCCGTCTGCAACAATAACAAATTCCTTCTTTAATATTGCAAGGGCGTTTTGTGACGATAGTTCAATATCATTTGCAGTCCAAGCAGTGCCCGGGTCGAAATAAATATCGAAGTGTTCCTTCTCATACATGACAGGTTCTTTCTGTTCCGTCTGCAGC
>CAKQBC010000020.1 GCA_934215995.1 uncultured Bacillus sp.
GGAAATCACGGATATCCTGGCTTAAATGCTCCAATTCTTCTATGCTCATTTCTTTTAAAAAGGAAGGGTCTTTTATCTTTAGAAGATCCACAAGGATCACTCGCTTTCTTTTTATTTCTGCCTGTCTGAAGGTTCATTATCTTTTGCTGTCCCTGTATCATTCAACCCGAAAAAAGAGTTTGCATCGCTTTAGAAAAAAACCGTTATCACTCTTTGTGGTAACGGTCGGGAAAATATAAGAAAAACTCAAAATTCCGGAACAATTTTTATAGTTCAATTCATTAATTAGTCTTTAAGCATTTCAAGGACAATATACCACAAACGCCCTTTGAAAACAAATGGCAGCTTCAGTGCAGACAGAAATGTCAGTTGATTCGTTTTGCAATCATTTGGGTGATTTCGGACAGTAAGCTTCCTTTCCACCCGAGCTGTTCCAATATGGTTTCAGCTTCCGTAATCTCCTGCTCCAGCTTTCCCTTTGCTCCCTGTAAGGTCAGCAGGGCAGGATATGTATTTTTGTCATTTCCCTCATCGCTGCCTACCGGCTTCCCGATGGTTTCCTGGTCGCCTTCAATATCAAGGATGTCATCCCGGATTTGGAACGCCAGCCCCAAATGGCGGGAGAACATTTCCAAAAGCTGTTTTTGTTTTTCTGTGGCATTTGCCAGGATTGCTCCAGCAAGCACACTGGCAGCAAGAAGCTTCCCGGTCTTATGGACATGGATATACTCCAGGCCATCGATTGTTATTTCGGTGCCCTCAGCCTCCATATCGGCGACTTGGCCTCCAACCATGCCTTCCGGGCCCGCACTGGTTGAGATTTTCCGGATCAATTCCAGCTGTTGCCCAGGGGATACGCCTGGATGATTCATTCCGGCCAGTATATCGAAGCTTAAGGTAAGCAAAGCATCCCCGGCAAGGATGGCATTCGCCTCGCCGAAAACGATGTGGTTTGTCGGTTTGCCGCGCCTGAGGTCATCATCATCCATGCTGGGAAGATCATCATGGATCAATGAATATGTATGAATCATCTCAATAGCGCAGGCCGCCTCGAGCCCGGTTTTTGTTTCTTTACCGAAAGCATCAAGCACTGCAAAAACCAATAAGGGCCTTATCCTTTTACCGCCTGCCTTTAAGGAGTAAACCATTGCTTCCTTCAGGATTTCAGGGCAGGCAAGGCTTTCCACTCTGGCTTCGAGCTCAGTTTCTACCAATTCCTTATGGGACGACACGAACGTATCGAAGGAGAGATTGACCATCCGTCACTCCTCCTCTTTCACTTGGAATGGTTTCAGTTCGCCATTCTCATCCACGATTTGGACTAGCTGTTCCTGCGCAGACTGCAGTTTTTCATGGCATATTTTAGACAGGTCCATGCCTCGCTTGTAAATATTTATAGCCTCTTCAAGAGGTACATCCCCTTCTTCAAGCATCTCCACAATTTGTTCCAGCTGCTCCATTGCCGATTCGAAGCTCAGTTCTTTTTCCTTACCCATCTATCACACTCTCCTTAAGCTCTTTCACTTCACAAAGTATTTGTCCATCTTTAAGAACGACGGTGACATTGTCCCCTGTCTTTACCTGCTCTTTGCTTTTTATTACATTTTTCTTGCCGTCGAACGTAATGCTGTATCCCCTTTCCATGATGCTAAGGGGATTCAGTACATGCAGTTTGCTCGTTTGATTGATGAATTTTTGCCGTTGCATCTCAATGATTGCTTTCAATCTGCCTGTCATAAGCTTTTGGTACTTCAGCAATTCCTCAGACTGGCTCTCGATCCTGCTTTTAGGATGATGCTTGCTGAGCGTACTATGGAGCTTTTGCAGCTTGTCGGCATGCGTGCTGAAATATCGCTTGCTTTCCTTGTGCATTGCATCGAGTATCCTGTCAAGCTGCTGCACCTTTTGTTCATACAGCCTTTCCGGATAACGGAATGCATAAGAGGAGTCGAGCCGCTTTAATGCCGTTTCCTTCTGCTTGATCTCAAATGATAATGCTGACGTCATTTTTGATACCACAGCTGCAAGGTTCCTTTTCATATCAACATAGTTCGGAACAGCCAGCTCTGCCGCTGCTGTCGGCGTAGCTGCCCGGACATCCGCCACGAAATCAGCAATTGTCGTGTCTGTTTCGTGCCCGACTGCCGAGATGACAGGGATGTCGGAAGCGAATATAGCCCTTGCGACAGCTTCATCATTGAAAGCCCATAGCTCTTCAATTGATCCGCCGCCCCTTCCGACAATCAGGACATCGATGCCGGGATGCCGGTTAGCTGCCTGAATAGCCTGGACGATGGATTGCGGTGCCTGGGGCCCTTGGACCAAAGCCGGAAACAGAAGAACCTTTCCGAGCGGGTATCTTCTTTTCATCGTGATCAGCATATCGCGTACCGCGGCCCCGGTCGGGGAAGTGATGACAGCAATTGTATCAGGGTATGCAGGCAGCTTTTTTTTATATTCGGGAGAAAAAAGATTCTCCTTCGCAAGGCGTTCCTTCAATTGCTCGTATGCGACAAATAAATCCCCGACGCCGTCCGCATGCATCTCTCTTGCATATACCTGATAATTTCCGCTTTGTTCAAATACAGATACTTCCCCCCGGACGATCACCTTCATGCCATTTTCAGGCTCGAACACCAAAGAGGCATTGCTTTTCGCAAACATGACCGCCGATATGCGCGCTTTCTCGTCCTTCAAAGTAAAGTACATATGGCCGCTGCTATGCCGTTTAAAGTTAGAAATTTCTCCCTTTATATAAATGTCCCGTAAGTGAGGGTCATAATCGAACTTCCGTTTTATGTATTTCGTTAACGCGGTAACCGTTACATATTGTTCATTTTCCATAAGAACCCCTCTTCATATTCGGAGTAGATCCAAAAAAGTGACAATAACAAAACTGTCCTCTTGTTATTATAAACAAAAGGACAGCATTCTTTAAATATTAATCTACTATCGATTCAAGATCTTTTACGCCATGTATCATCATTGCGGCCCTGACTGTGTTTTTCATCAGCATCGTGATCGTCATCGGCCCTACACCCCCGGGCACCGGCGTTATGTAGGAAGCAATCTCTTTGACCTCGTCAAACGCCACATCCCCGCACAGTTTCCCTTCATCGTTCCGGTTCATCCCAACATCGATGACTACTGCCCCGGGTTTGACATGTTCCCCGGCAATGACATTCCTTTTGCCGACCGCAACTACAAGGATGTCGGCATCCTTCGTGTACTTGGCCATGTCCTTCGTTCTCGAATGGCAGTATGTTACAGTGGCATTCCTGTTCAAAAGCAGCTGTCCGGCAGGCTTGCCGACAATATTGCTTCTTCCGACTATGACCGCATGCTTCCCTGCCGGGTCGCAGCCAATCTGTTCAAGCATCACCATGACTCCGTATGGCGTGCATGGGTAGAAAGTATCCTGGCCGGTCATCATCTTTCCGATATTGACGGGGTGGAATCCATCCACATCTTTTGACGGGCTGATCGCCTCTATAACATCCTTTTCATCGATATGCCCAGGCAACGGCAATTGGACCAGAATGCCATGGATCGCAGGATCATCGTTCAATTCCTGAATGTTCCGCAGCAGTTCCTCCTGTGATATAGTTTCCGGCAGTTCCAGCAGCACTGAATGCATCCCCAGCTGCTTGCAAGTCTTTTCCTTGTTGGCAACGTATGTTTTGGATGCCTGATTATCCCCCACGAGGATAACGGCCAATCCCGGTATGATCCCTTTTACTTTCAGCGCCTCTACCTGTGATGCTATTTCTTTTCTTACAGTTCGTGAAATCTCTGTCCCGTCAATAAGAATGGCTGACATTCCTCAATCTCCCTCTCTGTCTAATGGTATCTGGTTTATTTATTATAAATTCAATTGCTTCTTGATTTTGGAAAGCACTGCATTCACAAATTTCCCTGATTGGTCATCCCCGAATGCCTTTGCGATTTCAATCGCCTCATCGATCACGACATTCACCGGGACATCAGTCGACTTCAGCATTTCAAAAGTGGCGATTCTCAGGATATTCCTGTCTATGTTATTCAACCTGTCAATAGTCCAGTTTTCAAGATTGTTCATTATGATTTCATCGATTTTCCCTATATTCTCGACTGTTCCGTTCACCAGGAATTCAAGATATTCATCTCTTTTCTTTTCTTCAAGGACATGATTGATGGCTTCCTGTGCATCTGTATCGGATAGGTCGATCTGGAAAAGGGCCTGAAGAGCCTTTTCACGTGCAGTTCTGCGTTTCATATAGTAACTCCTTTAATAGCTTTTGTGCTGTTCATAGCATAATATAGTGTAAACTATAGCATAAACGAACATTGAAAGGTAGTATTTCATTTATTATAAGGAAAATCGTCATATAGTTGCCCTTTGACAAGGATTCAATGGATTTTTACTGTATAGACTGCTGATTATGCCTTTCTGCCCGGGCAGATTGCATTTTTTCATATTTTATTTTCCCCAGAATGCTGTCCTATATACTTGAACCATCACCATTGGGCGGGCCAAAAACCAAACGGAATCAGGGTTCATGCCTTCAAGGAGAAAACAAGAAGGCTTAGCGGGCATTATGCCGGCTAAGCCTTCTTTTACCAAAATTACAGTTCTTCTTCGTTGCTGTGTTCCGGTTTTGCCGTATCAAAATTGACGCCGACAATATGGATATTCACCTCGTCCGCTTCCAATGCTGTCATATTAAGAAGGGCTTGGCGGATGTTATCTTGTGCTTTTTGAGCAACTTTAGGGATGGAAACACCGAAATTGATCATGCAGTAGATGTCAACTTTGATCCCTTCTTCGGAGAGATCCACTTTAACACCTTTCCCATGATTTTTCTTTCCAAGTTTCTCTACCACGCCTGTTGCGAAATTGCCCCGCATTTGCGCAATGCCTTCCACTTCGGAAGCTGCAATGCCAGCGATTACCTCAATTACCTCTGGCGCGATTTCAACTTTCCCTAAGCCATCATTTTCTTTTGTGCTCATTTTAAGCATGCTGTTTTGTTGTTCAGCCATATAAAAACACCTCCAGCTTTCCTAGGTCACTCTGTATCCATTATAGCATGCATCTCCAGAAACTTTGTATTGAAGTTTCCTTTCACAAATTTTTCATGTTCAAGCAGCTTCAAATGGAACGGAATAGTCGTATGGACACCTTCAATGACAAATTCGCTTAGTGCACGTTTCATTCGCGCTATCGCTTCTTCACGCGTTTTGCCATGAACGATCAACTTGGCGATCATGCTGTCATAATAAGGAGGGATCATATAACCCGGATATGCTGCAGAATCGACCCTGACTCCCAATCCGCCCGGCGGCAGGTACATATCGATCCTGCCCGCAGACGGCATGAAATTCTTATAAGGGTTTTCGGCATTGATCCGGCATTCGATCGACCATCCATTGAAAGTTACCTCATCCTGAGTTAAACAAAGTTTCTCCCCGGATGCAACACGAATTTGTTCCTTGATCAAATCCACCCCTGTCACCATTTCGGTCACCGGATGTTCAACCTGGATTCTTGTGTTCATTTCCATGAAATAAAATTGATCCTGGAGATAGTCATAAATGAATTCTACTGTGCCTGCACCTGAATAATCAACAGCCAAAGCGGCCTTCACGGCAGCTTCACCCATTTTTCCGCGAGTTTCTTCACTGATTGCGGGTGATGGCGTCTCTTCCAGCAATTTCTGCAATCGGCGCTGAATCGAACAATCCCGTTCCCCCAGGTGGATTGCATTTCCATGGTTATCGGCAAGCACCTGGATCTCAACATGGCGAAAATCCTCTATGTATTTTTCCATGTATACCCCCGGATTTCCGAATGCCGTCATTGCCTCCTGCTGCGTCAGATTGATTCCTTTCACCAGTTCTTCTTCCGTCCTGGCGACGCGAATCCCTTTGCCGCCCCCTCCAGCTGTTGCCTTAATGATGACGGGATAACCCAGTTGGCCGGCTACCGCTATTGCTTCAGCCGTATCTTTCACGATTCCCTGCGAACCAGGTACAATCGGCACTCCCGCAGCCTTCATTGTTTCACGCGCGACATCCTTCGTGCCCATCTTGTTTATCGCTTCCGGAGACGGTCCGACGAAAGTGATGCTGCATTCCCGGCAAAGCTCGGCAAACTCGGCATTCTCAGCAAGGAACCCATAACCCGGGTGTATAGCCTCGCAGCCTGTCAGTTTGGCGGCGCTGATGATATTCATTGTATTCAAATAACTGTCCTTCGATAATGTCGGCCCGATGCAGTATGCCTCGTCTGCCAACTGCACATGCAACGCTTCTTTATCCGCTTCCGAATAGACAGCTACGGTCTCCACACCAAGTTCCCTGCAGGCCCTTATGATGCGGACTGCTATTTCTCCTCTATTTGCGATCAATAATTTTTTTATCATCCGTTTCAGCTCCTTATTCAGCTTTTACCAGGAATAAAGGCTGCCCATATTCTACAAGCTGTCCGTCTTCTACCAAAATGTCCACGATTTCGCCTTTTACCTCAGCTGTGATCTCATTGAATAACTTCATGGCTTCCAATATGCAGACCACATCATCTTCTGATACTTTTGATCCTGCACGGACATAAGGGTCAGCCTCAGGTGTTGAAGACTGATAGAATGTTCCCACCATCGGGGAAGTGATTTTATGTAATTCTGCGTCCTGGCCGGCACCGGCCGTCTTCCCGGCCTGCTTTTCCGGAGCTTCTGCCGGCTTGGCCGAAACTTCCGCCGGTTTTTGGGCTGGCTCTGGCCTTTTGTTTTCAACTGCAGGAACTTCCTGTACGGCAGGCGCCTGATATGCCGGCAAGACAGAACCCGCCTTTTTCATTTCGATCTTTGTCCCTTCCTGCTCATATACAAATTCATTGATGCTGGATGCATCCACTAATTTAATCAGTTCTCTGATTTCCTGAACTTTCAACAAAACTCCCACCCCATCTTCCATTATTTAGAACCATCGTCACCATCATAATATAAGAGAGTCTCTAAATTCAATGAAGTAGATTAAAAATATTTTGATTATTCTATACATTACTAACGGTCCATGAAAAATTGTGGAATCCTGCCGGACAATACAATGGAACTACGTTTCAACGCTGAAAACAGTGCCCGAAAGACCTTAATTCTATTTTTTTCCTCCATCACCACTTCAATATTATCCCATTTTAGTATAAAATAACTAGTAACATTCTAATTATAGGCATTTTATAAAAGGCGGGGTTGACTTGGATAAATTAGATAAGATTAAACTGGATGACCTGAACCGAAGGAATAGTCTCCTTGTCAAGGCTACTTTTTTCTCTGTTATATTGGCCACGGTTGTTGACGTTGCGATGGGGAAAGATTTGGCCACCGTGCTATCGATCGTCATAGCGGGTTCCATAGGGGTCGGCATCGTAGCGTCCATGCACTATTTCCAAAAGAAAATCGAATGGATCCCATACGTTGCATCCTTTCTGGTCGCCATTGTGCTTTACATCATCATGCTGAACAGTGTTGGCCCGACAGCGGTCATTCTTGTATATTTCGTGGTCGCAGCCTGCGCAATCTATATGAACAGGACCATATTATGGCTTGGCTATGCTTATGGGCTTCTGATGCTCATCAGCTTCAGCCTTCTTTACCACGACAGGCTGGGCTTCGAGACAAAGAATTATGTCACCATTTTCCTTCTTCATACCCTAGTCGCTATTTTGCTCCATTTCCAGCTGGCGATGTCAAAAAAATGGGAGGAAGATGTCAGGGTTTTGCAAGGGCAAACCGAACAGCTGCTCATAATGCAGAACGAGAACCAGAATATCCTGAAGGAGAATACAGCGGTCATCGCCCGTATGGTTTCTTCCGTCAGGGCAAAGAGCGAAGAGCACCACAAAGGCAATATTGAAATGGCTGCCGGCATGTCTGAACTTGCTGCAGGGATCAATCACCAATCCTCCGCTGTTTCGTCGATCAGGGAATCTGTCGCTGAATCGAAGATCATGGTGGAGAATTATACAGACACATCCCGCAACCTGCTGGAAAAAGCGAATGTAGCCGAAAGCAATGCCGCTGACGGGCAAACATACATGAACGGCATGGAGCAGTCCACGGAGACCTATTTCCGCCAGATGGAAGAAATCGGGATCAAAATGAAGAGGCTTTCCAAGGAAGTAGAGGAAGCTGTATCTTATGTGAATGATATCCAGCAAATTGCCAAGCAGACGAACCTGCTTGCCCTGAATGCTTCGATTGAGGCGGCACGGGCAGGAGACAGCGGCAAAGGCTTTGCAGTTGTTGCGGAGGAAGTAAGGAAACTGGCTGAGATATCCCACATGACGGCAGAGCATATTTCGAAGAACTTAAAGACTATCAACCTGGAAACCTATGAAACGAATGAAAACATACAAGGCGCGACGGAAACGATCGCCTCCAACAAAGCGATCGCCAAAGAAACCCATATACGCTTCGCCAATATTGTCAATAACGTTTCCGACCTTAAAAATCAGCTTGCCGATTCACATGAGATGATCATGTCGATCAACAAAGCCACACAGGTGATTGATTCTGCAATGGATGACTTCACGTCCATCATCGAAGAAGCCAACTCACAATTGCAGGAGCTGACATCGACGACAGTCATCCATACTTCCGAAAATGATGCCCTGATCAGCGACATCAAAGCTGCTGACCAATCAGTAGCAAACCTTGTCGGACTATACGGATCCGAAGACATTGAAGCTGAGGCAAAATAAAATAGAAAGACAGCAAAAAAAGAGACCGTTCGCGGCCTCTTTTTTTGTGCATTTTATTTTACCGGCTGCAGTTCAACAGTGATGTTTTGCGCCTCCGGAAGCTCTTTCGAAACGAGGCGGATAATATCATTGGCTGCTGTATCTGAAAGTTCAGGGGCTTTCACAGTCACACGGATATTCTGGTCATCCGCCCTGACCAATGCTGCATCATAATCCATTGAGACGATCAGCGATTCAAGCATCGCTTCTTTTTCATTCAGCTGCTGGATATCTTTGATTGTCGTCTGTGCTTCCACTCTTTCCTTAGCTGTCAGCTCCGTGTTGCCCATCAGGACAACCAGCTCCTCAACAAGTTTGTTGCGCTCATCGGTAACTTCCATGCGCAGTGTTTCGAATGTTTCGTCGCCGCCGGTCGTTATGGATTCCTCCGTTTTGCTTTCAACGCCGCCTTCTTTCGCAACCTTATCCTGTGCCTTTGACTTGTCCCCATTTTCTACAGTCGTTGCCATCTCATTCTGTTTCTCCTGAGGTGTTGTCACATAGTAGACGGAAAGTACAATAACCAGACTAAGCATCGTCAACAACCAAACCGTTTGTTTTTTCAATAACATTTTTTTATTCCCCCTTATTTTTTAGGCATGACAGCCACCCGATGGCTCGGTACATCCAGTGCTCTTGTTACAGCTTCGACAATCCATTTTTTCACCGTGATATTATCAGCTCCCTTGGCGACGATGAGTACACCCCGGATCTCAGGTTTTTTTGTTTCCTGGATAATCGGGATTTCCTTTTCCCCGCTGCGGATGATGACAAGCTGGTCATCAACCGAACTATCCTCGACAACACGCTGCCCTCCCTCGCGGTCGGTCTCATCCGTTGTCTGCTTTTGGGTCACTTTATTCCTTTCGTATACCTTGCGCTCTGTTGCATCCACATTGACTACGACGGTGACATCGGACACACCCGTGATTGTTTCCAATGCTTCTTTGATCTGATTTTCAAAAGACCTCTCATAATCCGTTATCGTCTTATCCGTTTTATCATCGTTGCGGCCAAAGGTTTCCAGTTCCTCTGTCTTGGCTGAATCATCCGGGGCGGCAACGGTCAGCATGGAATCATCCTCCTGCTTTTCTAAAAACTCGCTGCCCATCATGATGACCACCCCGATCACAAGGACAGCCAGCATATAGAAATACATCGTCGGTTTCTTTGCCGGCTCCCCATCTTTTGATGGAGGCTCTTGCTTCCGCAATCGTTTCAGCATCTTAGCCAGAAAATTGTCTTCTTTCACCTTGCAGTACCCCTCCTCTCAAAATCGATATGGATCCTATCTGCGTCAACCTCCCATTTTCCGGCCAAAAACTCACTGATGTCCCGTGTCTCATCCTTCTTGTCCGGCAATGGATCTTCTGTGTTGATATCTACTCTAGCAACTGTCTCTATATCGGATTGCCCATCCGGGGCTGGCGCCAGCACGACGGTAATATGCTCCAGGTCCTCAGGAATCTGTGGATTATTCGTGCTATTCATGGCAACATCGATTTCTGCGATTTCATAATTGAACTGCGCGACCAACTCCTCTTCCCCATCCTTCTCTAATTGGACAGCCATTTTTTCTAAAATATATGCATCTTGTACAGCTTGTATTTCTGTTTTCTTGTTTTCTATCATATTTTCCATCTGGTTTTTCTCGACATATTCCGCACTGGAAAAAGAGGCCAGCAGCGTATCGAAATCCACAGATACCAATTTGAACAGCGGGCTCAATAATAAGGTGATCAAAAGCAGGCCGAGCACCATCTTCGCATATTTCTGCATCGCGGAACTCGGCAGGAGCATGTCCATCACGCCAGCCAATAAAATAAAAATAACGATATTCGTAATCCAGTCAGTAAGAATTCCCATCATCCGTTATTCACCTACCTGACCATTAAAGTTACATTTCCTGCAGCTATTATGATGGTGATGCTCAGGAAAAACATGACGGAAGCAATCGCCAATGCGGCAAAGACATACATCATGCTCTTGCTGATCACGTCCAGGCATTTAATGATCGACCCTCCGCCGAGGGGCTGGAGGATCGCCGCCGTCAGTTTGTAAGTAAAGGCAATCGCCAGTATCTTGAGCGCCGGAAAAGCGACAATCAGCAGAAGAATGACCACACCTGCAATTCCGACCGTGTTCTTCAGAAGCACCGAAGCGCTTATGACTGTATCGGCCGCATCCGTAAAGATTCTCCCTACAACCGGTATGAAATTGCCTGTCACAAACTTTGCAGTCCTGATTGTGATGCCATCGGCAACGGCTGTAGAAGTGCCCTGGACAGAAATCACAGTAAGGAAGATGGTTGTGAATACACCCAGAAGGCCGATGCTGATTTTCTTTAGCAAATCCGCCAGCTGGGTGACCTTGTAGTGCTCAGTCAACGTACTCACAACACTGAGGATGGTAGCCAGGAATAAAAGCGGCAACACAAAATTCCCGATGAACAACCCGCTCGTATTCATTAAAAAGAGCAGGACCGGATGAAAGAATGCAGCGGAAACAAATCCGCCAGAGGCGGCAATCAATGCCAGCAATAACGGCACAAGCGCCATAAAGAAAGATACCATCGTCTCAATCGTCTCTTTCGTGTATTGAATCGCCACATGAAAACTGTTCAGGGCGATAATGATCAACACCATGAAAACGATGCTGTATGCAATTTTGCTGATGGAACTTTTTTCGAATGCGTTCTGCAGCGATTGGAGGAACATGCTGAATACCGTCAGAAGAATCAGCATACCCAGCAGTTTTCCATTTGCAAGCATCTCATGGAACAGGAATTTAAGCAGTCCGGTAAACCATGCCTTCAGCGAAATGGTTTGCTCGCCGCTCAGGTAGTCCATCATATCCCCTTTTTGCCCCTCTGGAAGAAACCCTCCGTACTGCGCTAAAATATCATCCCAAAATTGTTTGATGTCCGTAAGATCAACCTGCTCCAATCCATTTTCCATCAGCGCAGCAGGATCATCCTCCCCATCAGGAGGATTTTCACCGCCGGCAGCTTGTACAACAACAGGATTGAAGCAAAGTATGCATATAAAAAGGGCGGCAAGCATCCATTGCTTCATCACTTCACCTCACACTTCACCTTCACTGGCCGGGTATCAGATTCAGAATTGTCTCTATGAGGACTGTCAAGATTGGGATCGCCATGGCCAATATCAGAATCTTTCCTGCCATCTCTATTTTGGAAGCAAGCGAGCCCTGGCCCGCATCCTTTGTGATTTGGGCCGCAAACTCCGCTATATAGGCAATCCCGATGATCTTCAGGATTGTCTCCAGGTAAACCATATTTACATTCGCCCTGGTGGCCAGCATCTGCAGCATATTAATAATCTGATATATTTTATCTACGAGGATCAGGAAAATGGAACAGCCCACAAAAATCACAAGCAGGAATGCGAAGTTCGGCTTTTGCTCCTTCAGAAGAGAGGCCAGGAAGGTGGCCACAAGGGCAATGCCGACAATCTTTATAATTTCGATCTCCCTCTCCCCCTATCCCTGGAACAGAAAGACGGATTTTATTTTATCGAATAGCTGATCCATGATTTGCGCGACCATGAAAAGAATATATATGAAGCCAAATAAGGTGACCCATTGTGAATATTCCTTTTTATTGATTTGCTCCAGCAATGTATTGATGAAAGCTATGACAATCCCTACACCGGCAATCTTAAATATTAAGCCAACCTCAATCATCTTGCTTTCCTCCCACTAGTGTTATAGCAATAAAATGATGAGCAGCAATCCTGAAAGAAAACCAAGACTTTTCACCATTTTTTCGTATTTCATTTGAGACTGGACAGCCTCCTCTTCTTCTCTTTCAAGGTGGGTCATTGTCAGGATAATTTGCTTTTGCTGCTGAAACCGGTCATGCCGCCCCAGCGTTTCACCGAATTGGGCGAGGATCTCCAACTCTCCTTTCCGCAAAGCAAGCAACGGTCCGATTGCCTTCAGGCTCTCCTCCCACGCTATTTTGACTGTGGTGTCCTGCTTTTCAAGTTTGGCGGCGAAATCCCCCCAAAACTGGCCAACGGGTTTCGGCATTTGTTTTGAAAGCCGTCCAGCCGCTTCACTCAACGGAACATGCCCATACATGATTTCCGCCTCCAAGGCTTGCAGGGAATTCCTGAAATGCCTGAGCTGCCTTGTCCGGTTGCTGTAAGACCTTGAGAATTCAAAACCGCCCCATGTCGTGATCGCCAAAATGAGAATCGCTCCCGTTATCTTGAACATCCGATTTCCACCCCCTTTTCGGGTGAAAACAATCTCCCCTTGCGATCGGTTATTTCATATGTGAAATTCTTATTGCCTGTCCTACTTAGGACGACGATCCGTTCGAACACTCCATGCTCCATCAATTCTTTGATTGCCGGCCTCCTGCTAACGTCTTCCCTTGTATGGCCGTGTACGGTGATTATGAGCTTAATTCCGGAATTCACCGCTTCCGATACCGAAACGGCATCTTCCTGCCGGCCGATCTCATCAGCGATGATGATATCCGGGCTCATTGACCGGATCAGCATCATCATGCCTTCCGCCTTCGGGCAAGCGTCCAATACATCAATCCGCGGCCCGAAAGACAATTGGGGGATTCCATTCACAGAACCGGCAATTTCAGACCTTTCATCGACAACTGCTGTCTTAAGGGCGGGAATGGACCGTTTCGGGCAGCCCCCGGAAGCCACTCTTGCCAAATCCCGAAGGACAGTAGTCTTTCCGGCTTGCGGAGGGCCGATGATCATTGTATTTTTCCAGCCCTCCTTATATAAATAAGGGATCAGTTTCTCCGCACAGCCTACTTTTTCTTTGGCTATCCGAATATTGAACGAGGAGATATGGGTGATGGCCTTCACTAAACCGCCATCAAGGATCACCTTGCCGGCTATGCCGACCCTGTGCCCTCCCTGGACGGTGATATACCCTCTCTTCAGCTCTTCCTCCATCGCATAGATAGAGAACTTCGTCAGCTGGCCCAGCAGCTGGGCGGAATCTTCCTCATTGACGATAAGAGGCAGCAATTCGTAAGAGGCTCCTGCACTGATCTCAACCGGCTTTCCGGTTCTGATCCGTATTTCTTCGATGGTGTCCCACCTTTCAGCCGGGAGACCCGAGAGGTAATTGGAGATTTTCTTTGGCAAAATAGAAATGATGGAGTGCATATGAGCTTCCTCTCCTTTTGCTTATCAGTCAATTAAATGTATGGGCAGCCTGTACAGTTTATGACTGAAAACTTGAGAAAAAGCCATTTGGATGGGATGAAGCAAACTTTTTGAAGGGGAATGTGTTGATTTTTTGGAGAGCAGAACAATGCCGAACGGCAGCTATGGCGGACAAGGATATTTCCCCACCTTATTCCTGAAAGCTTCAGCATATATGTTTCATTTTTCAACTGGACATGCTTTTGTAGATGCCAACAAGCGCACAGGCTATATGACTATGTGGACTTTCTTAGCGGTCAATGGGTACAATGTTGTTGTTGAAACAGAGGTAGCATACAGATTCATGAAAAAGAAAGTTTGTTTAGGTGAGTTTAAAGAGGGGAAGCCCCCAGTTATGGATTCAGAAGAATTAATATACAAGATCGGTGAATGGATAGAGCATTATGCAATACCGCTGTCACCAGACAATATAGAGTAGTAAAACCCACAATCAATAAGAAATTGTGGGTTTTCATATTATAGGATATAGATTTATTTTTTATGGTTAATCTTAATTTTATGAGATTTGTCTACTTCTTTTTTTGGTACATCAATATAGAGCATACCATTTTTACTTTCAGCTTCAATATTATCGACATCAATATTGGCCGGTAGAGTCATTGTTCGATAGAAGGAGCCATAGCTGTGTTCTTCTACATGCATATGGGCATCTTTATCTTCATGTTTGTTATGGATACTCTTTTCTCCTTTAACGATCATAACGTTACCTTCCATCTCAATATCCACTTCTTCAGGATCTACACCTGGTATCTCTACTTCGATGGCATAGCAATCTTTCTTTTCTGATATATTAATTGCTGGGACTAAACGTCCTTGATCTGAGAAAAATGAGTTGGAATAAGAAAAAGGCGAATCATCGAAGAAACGGTGCATAAGCCCATTCCAATCATCAAGAAAAGCTGGTTGTAAAGATTCTTTTTTGGAATTTCTGTGACGTATTGGTTTCATTGATATCAATCGCTCCTTATACAAATTTTTTTCAGTCAGTTTATATATACCCGTGTTTCGCAAGGTAAAACTATTTTTATATAATTTTTTTCGTGTTTTCGCAAAGAAGAATTGGAGCTTTTTAACAAAAAGGTTTTTTAATCGAAAAAGGAGCATACGTTCTTATATTTGTTTAATTATGGTATAAAAAAGAGGGGAGGTGTGTTATAAGGATAAAAGCTACATAAACAGGGTATGACGCAGCGGCTCCCCAAATAGCTACCGACTAGGGACGGATTGGGGGTGAAAAACATGTTCGTAACTTTCGAAGCACTAGGAGTTATTGTATCGTTCATGTCCTTAGTCGTTACAATTGTTGCTTTAAGCACAAACAAAAAAGACGGTTCTTTTTCAAGTGTTGGGGTAGAGAACATTTCTCTGTCCCTTATCCTATTG